>NZ_JBIBFR010000033.1:0-80392 GCF_042956125.1 Streptomyces sp. NPDC008313 | reverse complement strand
CGGCGAACTCACCCTCACCCAGCACACCGCCAACCGGGCCCTGGCCGCAGCCCGGGCACCGGTCGAACGCGGCATGGCACGGCTGAAGTCCTGGCCTTCCGCAGATCCCGCATCAGCCCCAACCGCATGACCGTCATCGCCAAAGCCGTCCTCACCCTGGAGAGGCAACGCTGAAAGACCTCAGTGGCACCAGTCGCATGGAGTTGGTGGATGCTCATTTCGGACTCCGCCCGCGTGGTGGCGGAGGCGGAGGCGGCCAAGAACGGCAACGGGTTCGTCGTCGCACCGGTGATGCGGAACCTGATGACGCACGCGGTGGCGATGGCCTGGCTCGTCGACGAACGCACCGCCTACCCAGACCTTGAGGTCGTCCGGCTGCCGAACGAGATCCGCAACACCGCCGACCTGATGGCGGCGTTCGGGGAGCAGGAAGGCTCCGGTCACCCACGCTGAAAACGCTTAGTGGAACCGGGCGTCCACCCGAGACGGCACTCGGGCCCTCAGCCTGCCCAGCCTCGGCCACCGACTCCGCCAGCGGCCGCTCAAGAAAGATCGAGGCTAGCAGCCATTCCGCTGGAGGCAATCAGCGACGTCGGCCTGGGCCGCGACGATCTGCTCCAGAAGACGGGCGAGTTGGAACTGCAGCTGCTTCATCGCGTTGGGGTCGTTGTCGTTGGCGGGCATGCTGTCCAGCAGCTCGTTGATCTTCTGCTGTAGGTCCTTGACCTTGTTGATCTCGTTCGCGCATAGCTCCGCACATCGTGTGCCGCCAATAACACCCTCGATGGCGTCGACTATGTCTTGAACGGCATCACGGATCTTCTGCGACAACAATCGCATGCGATCCTTGAGACCTTTCAGCGTCTCTTTGGCTGCTCGCTGCCAGATCGGGTTGGAGGTGATGACTATGAGCAACGCCAGGATGAAGATGAGAACAATGATCAAGGGAACCACTTGCACCGCCCCGAGCAGGGTCAAGCGGATGCGGTCGACCGGGGCGATGAGGTTCGGAACCGGGTTGGCGAAGTTACTGGCGCCGGCAACGCGTTCAGTCGGAGCAAGCGCGGAGAAGTCGCTGCGAATATCTTCGAAATCGGCAGCCAGGTCGCCCGGCGTCCCGGGAGGCGTCGGCGCAGTCAGAATGGGGAAGCCTTGCTCCTGCACGATCGTCGCATAGAGACTGCTGCTGACTTCATCGAGCCGGGTGAAGCTTGGCCCTGACGGGTCGATCCTGCCATCGACCGGTAGGCCAGGATTCTGCTGCTGGAATGCCGAGATTGCCGCGATGGTCTTGGGACCGACCAGCCCGTCAACGTCAAGCGGAACGTGGCCTGCTGCGATCTGCAGATCGCTCAGCAGACGCTGCACCGCCATGACGTCGTCCGGACCGTTGATACCGCCCTGTCCAACAGATCCGCTGATCACAGTGACCTCCCTAGTATTGGGACGCAGCGCAATTTCACCATCGGCTGCGAAAACCCAGTGGCTGCGAGACGCTTACCGTTTGCAGCAGGGGCGGAGTTGATGGCCGCCCTGAACCGATCTAGTCATGTTGGAGACTCGAATCATTGTGTTCTCTCTGGGACATAGTGCTGGTCTTAGTTGATGGCCTCATATTCCGCGGTCGGGTCGATGGCCACGGCCAATGACATACGACCCGATACGCTTCTTCACCTGGAGAGTGCTTCTTTCCGTGCAGCCAACAGGACCCTCGACAAGTCCTATCGCTGTAGGTCAGGAGCGCTCTCCGTTTATTTGATCAAGTCTCGGACACCCCACCACGTGAAAGCGAGGCTAACCAAGAAGTTGACTCGCTGTACGGAAAGTTGAAGGGTGGATCGGCCTCCGATTGCAGGGCGTGCGCAAGGTGACAGCCGCCCGTCGAGGTGCAGTGATCTACTTCAGGGTCACGCCAAGTGGAAATGATCGCAACTTTTGTCATCACACCGCTACTTGGGCGAGAGCTACGCCCAAGTAGCGATTAGAAAGGACATAAGGAATTGGCCGTCAGATCGACAGATGGCGCCTGACCAGCACGAGCATGCTGGCCACCGGCCGCTTCCCGGCACTGGCCAAGGCCGTGTACGACGGCACGGACGTGAACGGGCTGTCCGCTCTCTCTCCAGTGGCTGGTCAGGCTCCTGTGCACGCGCCCGGATGGCTGGCAACTCAGCGACGACGTGGCTGACTTCTGCGCGCCCGAGCCGAAGACTTCCTACGCTCGCGGCCTGTCCTACAGGTCTCCAGCGCACCGGAAGCCGGTCAGGGCCGACACCGCGAAGGGTGGGGCGCGCCGGGCGCGGCCCATGGGTTCGACGGTCGACATGTCCGCGCGTTGGTGGTCACCGAGGCCGACAGGACACGCGTGGACCCGGGGCGGGCGGCCGAACGAATCCGTGCCGAAAGGCGAAAGGGGTTCCCCTACTTGATGGCATTGCGTAATTGGCCTGTCCTGCATTAGCGTTGGCGTCATGACTGCCGGGTCGGCCTTGGGCCATGAGCGAGTTGGGTGCCCGGCCTCCGAGTGAGGCCGGGGTGGGCCAGAGGCCCGCCTCCACCGGTGCCGCGTGAATTGTCCGCGCACCTCTTCGTGTCAGGTTTTTTCCGCGTTCTCCACGCGCTGACGTCCGCGTGCTCGTCCACGCGTTCGTCGCGTCCGCCCGCCCGCCTGCGCGCCTTCACCTCTTCACACGCCCGCGTGCACGCACGTCGCCCCGCACCGGCGCGGCCCCTCGGCGTCCCCTAATGCTCGCTGACGCCCGCCGACGCCCCGTCGTGCCCTTTCGCGCCGCTGCCCTCGACGCCCGGCGCGCATTCACCCCGAACACCCACGGCGATTCCCCCTGCCCGAAAACAGGTGGAATTCACGGAAGAAGAAGGAAGAGAATGCCCAACCACTTCAATCAGCAGGTCATCGACGAGTTCCGCGCCAACGCCGGACAGGTCGGCGGTTATTTCGAGGGAGCGCGTCTGCTCCTGCTGACCACGACCGGCGCGCGTTCCGGAGCCCCGCACACCACCCCTGTCGGCTACTACCCCGACGGCGGCGAGCGCGTGTTCGTCATCGCCTCGGCCGGGGGCGCCCCCGCGCACCCGGACTGGTTCCACAACCTCGTCGCGCACCCCCGGCTGACCGTCGAGACCGGCGTGTTCACCTACGAGGCGGAGGCGGTCGTCCTCGACGGCGCGGAGCGCGACCGTGTCTTCGCGCGGGCGGTCGAAGCGGACCCGGGCTGGGCCGCGTACCAGGCGAAGACGGACCGGGTCATCCCGGTGGTCGCCTTGCACGAGGTGGCGAAGGACGGGCCTCCGCGGAGCACCGCGAGCACCATGGGCGAGTACCTGAGGATCGTGCACGACGCCTTCCGGCGCGAACTCGTCCTGATCCGGAAGGAGACCGCTTCCCACGTGAGCGGCGTCGGCACCGGCGGCCGCGCCCCGCTCGGCGCCCAGCTGCGCGTCAACTGCCTCACACTCTGCCAGGGCCTCCACAACCACCACGCCGGCGAGGACCTGGCCCTCTTCCCTCTCGTCGCCGACCGCCACCCCGAGCTGGCCCCGGCCCTGGCCCGGCTGCGCGGGGAGCACGAGCGGATCGCGGCGCTCCTGGACGAGCTCCGTACGGCCCTCACGGGCCCGGGCGACGGTACCGCCGGGGAGCCGGGCCTCGGCCCCGCCCGCCTGCTGGCCGAGGTCGACCGCCTCACCGCCGAACTCGAAGCCCACCTCCGCTACGAGGAGGAGCAGCTCATCCCGCTCCTCGACGCCGTGCCCGCCCCATAGAGCGAGGGGGGTGAAACCGCCATGGTCACCCGCCACCGATTCCGGTGGCAGCATCCGGCCATTCGCGCGCCGCGTCCCAGAACGTATCGAAAAGCCTCCGGCGCCGGCCGATGACATCACGCGCCCGTTCGCCGTCGTCCCCATGCCAACGCGTCAGCAAGGAATCGTAGCCGAGCAGGTCCAGCAGCTTATCGGTGTCGCGTCCCTCCGACGGCTCGGGGTCATCCGTACCGTACGGGTTGGGACGCAACTCGATCTTGTCGTAGATACCCTCGAATACTCTGTCGTTGTTCACCAGATAGAGCTTGAGCGACGGCGACATATGCATGACACGGAACTCGACCGACAGAGTCCCCCAGCCTCTGGCCTCCAGTCTGTCGACAAGCCCTTCGAGATCAGCCCGGTATCCCGCTATCTGTTGTCGCAACGAACGCCGAAATCCGGGTGCGTCCATGACCTTCCCCGCTCGCACCAGACCAGGCACTTCCATGGGTCTGGTGAAATCCGGAAGCAGGATTCTCAGACGCACAGCTCTCGGAGCGTTGGGTGAGGTGCGCTCCAGAAGCTTCTTGACCGGCCGCACGAACGTCTCTCCGGTGAAGCCCATGACCGCGAAATCCACGTTCCCGCCCGCTTCGAGCGCCTTCTTGAACTCGGCTTTCAGTTCCTCCGGAGTGACCATGCTCCCTTCGCGGGGGCCCAGCGCCCTGCTGAGTCGCTGAACCTCCGCGTCCCATCGCCGAGCGGTGGCGAGAAGGAGGTCCCTGCCTTCCCGCTGCGTGGCGTAGGCCGCGTTCAGCCGTTGGACTTCCGCGTAGAGCAGGTAACCCACCAGGCTGAGCAGCGCCCCGCCGATGTAGACCTTGCCCTCCAGCGCGTCTCCCACCGGTTTGACGAACTGCGCGACGAGCCCGATGAGGAAGATGGCCAGCAGGAGAGTCCTCGTCACCCCGCTCTCCGCCCGGTCCCAGCCCGCTGCCACTCTTCGGCTCAACGACGACCTCGTGTCGGGCACCAAATCCCCCTCGCCAGCACCGGAGTTGAACGCGCCTGCCCATGGTGCCGGGCAAGGGGGCCATCAGGAAGGGGGCGAAGGAATCATGTCCGTCAGAAGATCCGCGATGTGCGCGCCGGCAACCCCGCGCCTGCCACTCCCGCGTACCGCTCCCGGCGAAGGCGAAGGCGAAGGCCCGCCGCCGCGGGATCCACTGCGGCGGGTCAGCCACGTCCACGGTCGCCGTCTTCCGCACGCGTGGTGACGTCCTGGTCGTGCCACACGCGCAGTGCCTTCACCGCGCCTTCCAGGTCCAGTACCTCCATCAGGCGCAACGGCTCACGCGCGAGTCCTATCGCCGTCTGAATCCGTCGGCCCGCTCTGTGGAACTGTTCCTCGTCCGGTCGCTCCGGAAGGCCGATCGCGACGCGCATCACATCGGCGAAGACCGACTGGGCGTATTCGAAGTCCGTGTACACGCGTAGGTCGTCGTCGATGCCGGCTGTCAGTTCCCGTTGCCCCGACCGCGTCATCGCCCTCACCCACAGCTCCTTCATACGCTGCCGTTCGTGCTTGTCGTACCTCATACGCACCAGGTGCGTGGCGAGGTCGTGCACAGGGTCTCCGAGTATCGCCAGCTCCCAGTCGATGACCACGAGTCGGCCCTTGTCGACCAGCGCGTTGGCGCGGTGGACGTCGGTGTGAAGAAGCCTGAAAGGGCGCGGGGTGAGGCCGCGGTGGCGCTGCGCGAAGTCCTCCAGTGCGTCTTCGGGAATTCTGAGAGCGTCAAAGAGAGTGCCGAAGCGGCGGAGGTTGGCCCGGTGAACCCTTTCCTGATGGAAACGGGCCAGCCAGCGGAGAAACCCGTCGCTGTCGCCGTCGTCCGGCCAGTCGTCTGGACGGGGCGGAAGTGCGCCGACCGGCACCTGGGTGGTCCTGGCGAAGAACTGCGCGAAGGAGTCCATGAGTTCCTCCCCGACCGGGGAGAAAGGCGCCTCGCTGAGCACCTTTCCCGGCCGGAAGGAATGCAGGGACAGGGAACCGAAATCGACCAGACATGCGGGTGCTTCCCGCAGATACCGGGAGACGACCCGCAGTACGTCACCCTCCCGGGGCCAGATACGCGGGACCACTTCCACCGTGTCCAACGGCTCCCTCAGTTTGGCTCGCGCGAAGGGTGCCGCGCCCACCAGAAGGGCGAGTCCCACACCCAGGGGGAGAACGTGGTTGACGTTGTGGTGGCCCCGGATGACCTCGTCACAGAAGCGCCGTCGTCTGGAGTGCACGAGACGGAGAACAAGCGTCCGATACGCTCGGTGGATCAGACGGGCCGGCATGGCCAGAATCTAGCGTCTCACTGGGGCACCACGAGCACCGGGTGTACGCGATTCATCCAGTCGCCGCACGGGAATGTCACGTACTGGACAGATCTGGGCCGAGCGATTCCCACAGGGCGTCGAACCAGTTCTGTGACTCGGCGACGAACAACGCGTCCCGGCCGCCGTTGCTCTTGTGGAACGAGAAGAGTGTGGAATGCGTTCCCCACGCGTCACGCAGTTCCATGGTGCTCCCCTCCACCTCCTCGGTCCTCTTCGCGATCGTGTAGTGCGCGACGAGTGCTTCGCTGCCGTTGAGGAGATAGACCTTCTGGTAGGGCGTGTTCTCCACGACCCGGAAGGTCACCGACGCCGGGATGCCGTTCGCCCTGGCGAGCCGGCGAAAGATCCCTCTCAGCACGGTGACCTGCTCCATGTGCTGCCTCATCGACCGTTCGTGCACCGCGGCGTCCACCCGCTCGTCGTGTCCCCAGCCGTCGTAGGGAGCGGGGTAGAGAAGTTTCATCTCCTTGCGCGGCAACACGATCCGAGCCGTGATCGACCCGGGCCGGGCACGTCCCGCCTCGATCAGCCTCATGGGCGCGTCCATCGACAGCATCAGGGTCTCCGCCGTCAGACATACGGCATCGATCCGCACGTCCGTGGCCTCGCTGAAGGCCGCCTCGAGCCGCGGGGCGAGACCCACCAGGGTGGACCGGGGCTGCGCGTGGACGGTGGCCGAGGGACCGGCGATGCCGGCCCGCACGCCCTTGCCCCTGTCGGTGACGAGGCCCTCGGCCCTCAGGCTGCGCAGGGCCTGCCGCACCGTGCCCCGCCCGACACCGAACTCCTCCGCCAGCTCCGCCTGAGTGGGCAGGCTGTCGTCCGCGGTGAGTTCCCCCGCACGGATGCGCTCCCGGATGATGTCGGCGATCTCCTGCGGCGAAACCTCGTCACTGCCGTTCACCGCTGTGTGTCTCCCTGGTTTCTGTCCCATGCCAAGCAGGAACGACGGTACGTCGGCCGGCGGCCGGCTCTGCCGCCTCCTCGATGTCGAGAAGGCGGGGATCAGACTCGTTGACGCAGCAGGCGCAGCACCGGCTCCATGGAAGCCACCGTGACGCGGACGCCGGCGTCCCGCAGCAGCTTCTCCTTCCGTTCGTTGCGCGCGAATCCGAGGAACGGGACTCCCGCGCTCACGGCCGCGGCGTAGTCGGACGGCGCGTCGCCGATCATCAGTGCGTCGCGGGCCGCGGCACCCATCGCGTTCAGCGCCCGGTTCAGGCAGTACGGGTTCGGCTTCAGCAGGTCCAGATCAGTGCTGCGGCCGTAGACGTGCGGGGCGAAGCACTCGGTGAGCCCCCGGGAGGCCAGGTACCGCGTCACCGTCGTGGGCGCGTTGTTGCTGGCCACGGCCAGCCTGGCACCGAGGGCACACCAGGTCCGCACCAGGGGGTCCGCGAAGGCGGTGGGCATGGCGGAGGAAGCGGCCTTGAGCTCCTGCTGGGTGAGCCGCTGCTCCAGCTCGGCCACGAGATCACTGCGCGGGTGGCGCCGGTTGACCGCGTAGAGGACCACCATGGGGTCCGCTTGGAGGCGTTCCTGCTCGGTCAGCAGCCCGGACAGCCCCTGCCGCTCCAGCCAGTCCACCAGGTCACGGGCTACTCGCTCGGCCTTGTGCCCCGCGAACAGGCGGCATATCGGGCCGTCGAAGTCGAACAGCACATGGCGGACGGGCGAGATCAGTTCTCGCAGTTTCTCTGTCTCTTCCGCGGCCAGTTCGGTCTGCTTCGTATCAGGAGTCACTAGGAAAGTGTCAGGTCCGTCGTGATGGTTTCCCAGAGGGCGTCGAACCACTTCTGCGATTGCTCCACGAACGCGGCGTCGCGCTGCCCGGCTCGTCTGTCGAAGGAGAAGAGGAGGGACTGGGCGCCGAGGGTGTCGAACATCTCCATCGTGCCGCTCTCCACCTCCTCCTCGCGCCGCATGAGCATGTAGTACGCCATCAGCGCCTCCGATCCGTTGAGCAGGTACAGCTTCACGGGCGGGGTGAAGGGCAGGGCCCGGAAGGTGACGTGGACGTCGATGCCGTGCGAGTGGCGCAGGGCCCGGAGGTTGTGGCGCAGCACGTGGCCCTGGGCGTTGCGCTGGGCCAGCCAGCGTTCGTGGATCGGGTCGTCCTCGCCGCCGGCGTCCACCTGGGCGGGGAACGCCAGGTTGATCTCGCGGCTGGGCAGCATGATCCGTACGTCGATCTTCTCCGGGCGGATACGGCCCTCGTGGATCATGCGGACCGGCTCGCCCAGGGCCAGCATCAGCGTCTCGGCGGTGAGGCAGGCGACGTCCACGCGCACGTGCGGCTCGGCGAACGCTTCCGCCAGCCGCGGCGCGAGGCCGACCATCGTCGGCTGGGGTCCGCTGCGCGCCGGTGCCGGCGCGGCGACGCGGGGCGGGCTGCCCTTGCTGACGTTGCTGAGGAGTCCGTCGTCCTGAAGTGCCCGCAGGGCCTGGCGCACGGTGCCGCGCTCGACGCCGAACTCCTCCGCGAGCTCGGCCTGCGTGGGCAGGCGGTCCCCGGCCTTGAGCTCCCCGGCACGGATACGGTCCCGGAGCCGGTTGGCGATCTCCTGCGGCGAGAGCCTTCTGCTGCCGTTCACTGCAACGTTCTCCTGGGTCACAACCAAACGCTACAACTTACGCCCATCTATGGGCAGTTGTTTGAAAGTTGTTTACGAGTGCCAGCCAAGTGGGGACAACTACATCAAAGTTGGCTGCCAACTTCTTCAAGTTGGTGGACTCTTTGCCTCCTCTCTTCCATGAGACGCCCTGAAGGAGGAACCACCATGCCCGTCCTCGCGCTTCTCTCCACCGTCTTCGTCATCGGCTTCGAACAGGCCGTCCAGTGGCAGTACGGCCCCGCGGGCATCGTCGGCCTGCTCCTGCTGACCGTCGGCATCAAGGCGAAGAGTCCCGCCTGCAGCTCCGCCGGGGCCGTGCTCCTGGCCCTGCTGATGGCCGCCCCCGCGCTGTGACGGATGGTCCCCGGGGACCATCCGGGGACCCGCCCCCGGGAATGCTCATCCCGTGAACCGAAGCTCCGAACTGATGGTCTCCCACAGCGCGTCGAACCAGGTCCGCGACTGCTCCACGAACGTCGCGTCCCGCAGCCCCGCGCCCTGTTCGAAGGCGAACAGCATCGACTGGGTCCCCTCCGCGTCGTACATCTCCAGGTACTCGTGGTCGATCTCCGCTCCCCGGCGCGCCAGCGTGTAGTACGCGAAGAGCGCCTCCGACCCGTTGAGCAGGTACAGCTTCACCGGCGGGGTGAACGGCAGCGCCCGGAAGGTGACGTGGACGTCGATGCCGTGCGAGTGGCGCAGGGCCTGGAGGTTGTGGCGCAGCACCTGCCCCTGGGCGTTGCGCTGGGCCAGCCAGAGGCGCTGCACACGGTCGTCGTCCGGCGCGTCCACCGGCGTCGGGAAGGCGATGTCGATCTTCCGGCTGGGCAGCAGGACACGGACGTCGACCTTGGCCGGTTTCAGCCGCCCCGCGTGGATCTGCCGCAGCACCTCGCCGATGGCGAGGGTCAGCGAGACGGAGGTCAGGCACAGGGCGTCTATCTCGACGTGGGGCCTGGCGAACGCGGCCGTGATCCGGGGCGCCAGCCCCACCATCGTGGACTGCGGCGCGGTCCCGGGGCCGGCCAGGACCGCGCCGGCGTTCGCGGCGACGGTGGCCGGGCTGCCCTTGGACACGTCGGCCAGCAGGTGTTCCGACTGCAGGATGCGCAGCGCCTGCCGCACGGCGCCGCGCTCCACACCGAACTCGTCGGCCAGCTCGGCTTGGGTGGGCATGCGCTGACCGGGCCGCAGCCGGCCCGAGAGGATCCGGCCGCGCAACTCGTCGGCCACCTCGCGGTGTGACCGCTGTGACCGCTGTGACGTGTCCCGTCCGGAGACGGCGGCGTGTTCCGGGTCCACGGCCGAACACTACAACTTCGCGCCATCTTCGGGCAGTTACCGGGATGGTGGTTATGAGCCGCATCCAAGCGGAGATAACTCAGGTTGAGTTGGTCACCAACTTGAGCAACATGGTCAAACTTCCCGGAGGTTGGCCCGGGCTCCCTTCCGGAGGGGAGCCGGGAGCCCGGCCGGCCCCCGGCCGACGCAACCCGCCGACCACGGTCACGGAAGGAGGCACCCGACAGACCCGCACCACCCACACCCGCTACGGACCGGACCTGCTACGGATCAGGACCCGCACCGGAAGCCAGGGAGGACACCGGAGAGGAGCCCCAGCCACCGGCACCACAGAGCACGTCACAGCCCATCACGACACAGCACGACAGCACGGCAGCACGGCAGCACGTCAGAACATGTCCGGGCACCACGGTCGCCGGGACGTACGCAGCAGGGCGTCGGCCGACCGGGCGGCGCCCGCTCGTTCTTCCCGCACCCGTCCGAGCGCCGCGAGCCGCACCGCCGACTCGTCGCCCAGCCACAGCGTGGCCAGCTCGCGCACGTCCAGTATCAGTTCGGCGTCCTGGCCGGTCGGCGCGCACACCGCCCGCCCGTCCGCCCCGGCCTCCAGCCGGAAGCGGCCCCCGGTGAACCCGTCCCCGTCTACGACCTCCAGCACGAGCGTCCCGGCCGCCGCGTACGTACGCGCTTCGAGGGCCCGTACGACATCCAGGATCCGCAGCCACAGCCAGTCCGCCTGAGTGGTGATCCGTGCGGCGCGCGGGTCCGGCAGGAAGAACGGCAGCAGGTCGTCGGGAGCGCGGAAGTCCGTCTTCACGGTGACGACCCAGTCGATCGAGCAGACGTACTGCCACAGGGCGCGTTCCGCCGTCGGGTTCAGCGCGGTCATCCACTTCACCGTCGCCGTGTTCAGCGGCTGCTTGGCGTCGCCCCAGTGGTCGTCCGCCCGGTACGCCATCATGCCCTCGACCTCGCCGGCCGCCGAGCGGTAGACCGCGTGGAACGGCTCGGTCCAGGGCGTGCCGTTCGGGTTCAGTACGCCGGTGCTGACCTGCCACCAGCGCTCGGGCCGGTCGATCGCGCCCGGCTGGGCCCTGCGCAGACGCTCGTGCAGCTCCGGGCCGAGCTTGCGTACGTCCGCCCCGTCCACCAGGTCGATGCGGCCGCCGTCGGCCGGACGCGACCAGCGGGGGTCGAGGCCGGTCCGGGGCACGTCGATCGTCCACTGGGTGGCCCAGGCGGCGGGACCGAAGCCGAAACGGCCGTAGATCGGGTACTCGGCGGCGATCAGCGTGGCGACGACGTCGCCGCGTTCCTTCGCGGCCGTGAGGTCGGCCGCCATCATGCGGCTGAGGAGGCCGCGGCGGCGGTGCGTGGGGAGGACGGTGACGTTCGTGACCGCGTTCGCCGGGACGGCGGCGCCGCCCACCGCGGTGATCTCCTGCGGGAACGACCGGAACGTCGCCACGCAGCGGTCGCCGTCGAAGGCGCCCAGAGTGCGGTCCGGGACGATGTTCGCGCCCCGGTCCCTGAGCTCGCCCTCGGAGGCGGTGGGCGGGCGCAGGAAGCCGGTGTTGCAGGTGACGATCCAGTCGGGGATCTCGGACTCGGTGATCGGGCGTACGGTGATGTCGTCGCGGCCGGGCGTCGTGGTCATGAGACCCACGGTAGGTCGGCGGGGGCGGGGGCGTCGCAGCATTTTTCCCGCCCCGCGCCCTGCCTTCCCCGCCTTGTGGTGCTCCGCCCCTGCCTCCCGGCCCAGGAGGCCGGGGAGGGCCTCAGAACGTCGCGCGGATCTCGCCCACCTCGCGGCCCCCGCCCAGCAGGGGTGCGCTGCCGATGCGGGAGAGGACCGGCGCGTCGACGCCGGACAGGCGCAGCGCCCGGGCGAGCACGGGGCCCAGCGCCCGCGTCGCACCGTCGTCGATCTTGAAGGCCAGCGCCCGGCCGTCCGGCAGGGCGACCGCCTGGACCGCCTCCGCGCCCATCTTGGACAGCGTGCCCGGCACCTCCCGCATCAGCCAGGTGTCCGGCCTGCGGGTGCCCGCGACGTACTCGGGGTGGGCGCGCATCGCGTCGGCGACGCGGCGCTCGGCGGTGCCGGGGGCGGCGAGCACGAAGGAGCGGAAGGCGCGGGCGAGGCCCGTGAGGCCGATGGCCATCAGGGGGGCGCCGCAGCCGTCGGTGCCGACGGCCGCCACCGGCTCCCCTGCGGCCTCCTCCACCACGGTGTGGATCTGCCGCTGGAGCGGGTGCCCGGGGTCGAGGTAGGAGTCGAGCGGCCAGCCCCGCTGGACGCACACCGCGAGCATCGCCGCGTGCTTGCCGGAGCAGTTCATGGTGACCCGGTCGCGGACCGCACCCGAGGCCAGGTACGTCTCGGTCTCCACCGGGTCCAGGGGCAGGTCGGGCGGGCACAGCAGCTGCTCGGCGGTCAGCCCGTGCTCGGCCAGCATCTTCTGGACGAGGTCGCGGTGGAAGACCTCACCGGAGTGGCTCGCGGCGGCAAGGGCGAGGCGCTCCCCCGACAGGTCGAGCCCGGCCCGCAGCACCCCGGCCGCCTGCATCGGCTTGTTGGAGGAGCGCGGGAAGACGGGGGCGTTCACGTCGCCGAGGGCCAGCTCGACGGAGCCGTCGGCAGCCAGCAGCACGAGGCTGCCGCGATGGTGTCCCTCGACGAAGCCGGAGCGGACGACCTCGGCGAGGACGGGGGGTATGCCAGGACCTGCGGGGGCGACGGACATCGGCGGGCCTTCCGGTACGGGGACCCGCACGGCGGCCGGACCGGGCTGTCCCCGGGATCGCGGCCCCCACCGCCAATCCGGAGCGGGTCCGGACACGGCCGTCGCGACCACGGAACCGGGTACTCGCCGGGCGGCTCGGCGTCCGCGCGGACCCGGGGGCTGCCCCGGCTCTGCGCTTCGGCGGTCGCCGCGACCCCCGGGATCACCGGGGCCACCGCGTCACATGAGCAGGTCGTCTACTTGTGCTTCCCCTTCACGGTACCTGCGGGCGATCTCGGCGCTGCAATCGTCGGTCGTGCGCTGCAGCTGCTGCCGTTTGCGGGAGACCTCCTCCTCGTACCGGACGAGGCGGCCCATGCCCGCGCCCAGCTCGTCGTCCGTACGGGCCCGGAGGTCCGACAGCTCGACCTCGGCGAGCATCTCGGCGGCCAGCCGCCGGTACTTCTCGCCGCGTGGCGTGCCCACCGTCACGTGACGGGCCGAGGAACGGTGCCGGGCGGGCGCGTCCCGCAGGATCTCCGAGAGCCGCTCGACGACGGAGGGCGCGCCGTGACTGGCCGTGGCCGCGCGCGGCCCGCCGCGACGGGTCAGCTCGTCCCGCAGGATGTCGATACGTCCCTGAAGCAGCCGCCGTACGTAACTGAGGTCGGCCTCGTCCCGCTGGGTGTCCCGGCGCAGGGCGCGCAGCTCGGGCAGCCGCAGCCGGCCGAGGTCGTGCTCCGTCGGCTCCAAGGGTGAGGGCACCTCCCGCTCGGCGGGTGTCGTCGCAAGCGGGGCCGTGCCGTCGGGACTGCCGGGACAGCCGAGGCCGTCGGGACTGCCGGGGCTGTCGGTGCGCTGCACCGGCGGCCTGACCCGGACCCCTCCCGTCGGCGGGCTCGTACTGGCCAACGACACGGCGCCGGGCGGCTGCCCGATGCTCGGTGTGCTCATGTGTCTCTACCGTCCCCTCGACCGGCGCGGTCCACCCCACGGATGCACCGCAACACACCGCATCGTGCCACCCTCGGTGGTCACTATGTGACCGAGTGCCCCCGATCGGCCCCAGATGGGGGGATAGGGACCTCCGGAAATCACGCGAAGGGACCGCCTGGCATACGCACGAGGACCACATGGCGTATGCGCGGGGGCCGCACGGCACGAGCGCCTAGACCCATGGCATACGCACGCCGGAGGACGTACGTGCGTACAGAGCCCCTCGGCATGGGCCCGGGCGGGCGCGCGGCATGATGGTCGGCATGCGTGCGGTGGTGCAGAGGGTGGACGGGGCCGACGTCGTCGTGGACGGCGAGACGGTGGGCGCGATCGAGGGCGAGGGCCTGTGCGTCCTGGTCGGGGTCACGCACGAGGACACCAGGGAGAAGGCGGCGCGTCTGGCCCGCAAGCTGTGGTCGCTGCGGATGCTGGACGGCGAGCGGTCCTGCTCCGACACCGGCGCGCCCCTGCTGGTCGTCAGCCAGTTCACGCTCTACGGCGACGCCCGCAAGGGCCGCCGCCCCACGTGGAACGCGGCGGCACCCGGCGATGTCGCCGAGCCGCTGGTCGACGAGGTCGTCGCCCAGCTCCGCGCACTGGGCGCGACGGTGGCGACGGGCCGGTTCGGCGCGCGGATGCGGGTCTCGCTGACGAACGACGGCCCGTTCACGGTCCTGCTGGAGATGTGACGGCCCTCGCCGAAACCGCGGCGAGGACCGTTGCCGCGGCGAGGACCGTCCGGCCCGGCATCCGCTCCCGCTCCTGCTCCTGCTCCTGCTCCTGCTCCTGCTCCTGCTCCTGCTCCTGCTCCTGCTCCTGCTCCTGCTCCTACGGTTCGACGACGACTTCCTGGGCCGCGGCCGTCGTGTCGGCCATCAACGGGGCGTCCACGGGCACGTTCCGCTTGACCAGGGCCAGGGCGATCGGGCCCAGCTCGTGGTGGCGTACGGACGTGGTGACGAAGCCGATCTTGCGGCCGTCCGGCCCGTCGGCCGCGAGGCGCAGCTCCGTGCCGTGCGGGGGCAGGTGGACCTCGCTGCCGTCGAGGTGCAGGAAGACCAGCCGGCGCGGCGGCTTCCCCAGGTTGTGGACGCGGGCGACGGTCTCCTGGCCCCGGTAGCAGCCCTTCTGCAGATGGACGGCGGTGCCGATCCAGCCCAGCTCGTGCGGGATGGTGCGGTGGTCGGTCTCGAATCCCAGCCGCGGGCGGTGGTTCTCGACGCGCAGGGCCTCGTACGCGAGCAGTCCGGCGGCGGGGCCGCTCCTCGCGGCGTACGACTCCAGGTCCGTACGGGGGAGGAAGAGGTCGCGTCCGTGCGGTGTCTCGCGGACGACGACACCGTCCGGGACCTCGGCGATGGACCCGGCGGGGAGGTGGACGACCGCGAACTCCTCGGTGCGGTCGGCGACTTCGACGCGGTAGAAGAACTTCATCGACTCCAGGTACGCGATCAGCGCGTCCCGGGTGCCGGGCTCGGTGTGCATCCAGACGGTCGCGCCGTCGTCGACGAGGTACAGGGCGTGCTCGATGTGGCCGTGCGCGGAGAGGATCAGCGCCTCCGTGGCGCGGCCCGCGGGGAGGTCCGAGACGTGCTGGGTGAGCAGCAGGTGCAGCCAGGCCAGCCGGTCGTCGCCGGTGACCGCGACGACGCCCCGGTGGGACAGGTCCACGAAGCCGGTGCCGTCGGCGAGGGCGCGCTGCTCGCGGAACAGGTCTCCGTAGTGGGCGGCGACGCCTTCGTCCACGCCCTCGGCGGAGACGGCACCGGGCAGGGACAGCAGAGGGCTCTTCATATCCACACAGCCTACGACCGAGGGGCAGCCCGATTTATTTCGGCACCGGGCCCGGCGGCCGCTCGCGCGGCGGGCCACCGCTCTCCGGCGCGGTCCTCTGCTTGCCGGCGCAGTCCTCGCAGCGGCCGAAGAGGGCGAAGTGCTTCATGTCGGTGTCGAAGCCGAAGGTCTCGCGGAGCTTGGCGGTGAACTCGGAGGCGACCTCGACATCGGCCTCGATGACGTTCCCGCAGTCGCGGCAGACGAGGTGGATGTGATGGTGCCGGTCCGCCAGGTGGTACGTGGGCGCGCCGTGCCCGAGGTGGGCGTGGCTGACCAGGCCGAGCTCCTCGAGCAGTTCCAGCGTCCGGTAGACGGTGGAGATGTTGACGCCGGACGCCGTCCTGCGCACCTCGACGAGGATGTCGTCCGGGGTCGCGTGCTCCAGGGTGTCCACGGCCTCGAGCACGAGCTGCCGCTGCGGAGTCAGCCGGTAACCGCGCTGCCGCAGATCGCTCTTCCAGTCGGTGCTCACCACGCCGCCCAGTCTAGGGGGAGCGGGCCCGAACGGGTCGGGACCGATCATTCCCGTACGGGGAAGTGACCGGTCCCGGGTGGACGCCCGCGCTCCGCTGAACGCCCGCGCTCTACTTGAAGAAGGCGATCCCGTCGTCCGGCATGTCGTCGGGCAGGGCCTTCGCCCAGCGCTCGACGTCCTCCGGGGTGACGACCTTCTTCAGGTGCGCCGACATGTAGGGGCGCAGCTCGACCTCGGGGGTCTGCTTCTCGCCGACCCACATCAGGTCGCTGTTCACGTAACCGTAGAGCCGCTTGCCGCCGGTGTACGGGCCGGAGGCCGCCGTCCGGGCCACGGCGTCCGTGACCAGGTCGATCTGCGGCTTCTTGTCGGCCAGCTCGCCGTACCAGACCTCGACGACACCGTCGTCGCGGGTCATGACGACCTCGACCTTGCGCCTGCCGTCGATCCGCCAGAATCCGGACTCGGACTCGAGCGGCCTGACCTTGTTCCCGTCCGAGTCGAGCACCCAGGTGTGCGAGTGGTACTCCAGGAAGTCCCGGCCGTCGTGGCTGAAGGTCAGCTCCTGGCCGAAGTTGCACTTCTCGGAGCCGGGGAAGTCGTGGACGCCCGCGCCGGCCCAGTTGCCGAGCAGGAAGGCGAGGGGGACGAGGTCCTTGTGAAGGTCGGACGGGATCTCGATCATGAGGTCGGCGATTCCTTGGTGGGGGTCAGCGCTGGCCCTGGTACAGCTTCTTCACGGCCAGGGCGGTGAAGGCGAGAACGCCGACACAGACCAGGACCAGCAGGGCTTCGAAGAATGCCTCAAGCACGGGGTGCTCCTCGGGTGACGCGGTGATGGGCGGCGGTACGGGGCCGGACCCCACTCTAGTCGGGCGGCCCCCGGCTCTCTCTGCGAGGTGCCCCCGGTGGCGCGGCCGGGGCCGCACGGACGCGGGAGGCCCACGACCGGCGCCCGGGGCGCAGGGGATGTGATCACGATTCGGACTACCATTCGGGCATGGCTAAGAAGCTCGTGATCAAGGTGACGGCGGGGGCCGACGCTCCCGAGCGCTGCTCCCAGGCGTTCACGGTGGCGGCCGTGGCCGTGGCCAGCGGGGTCGAGGTGTCCCTGTGGCTGACCGGCGAGTCCTCGTGGTTCGCGCTGCCGGGGCGGGCCGCCGAGTTCGACCTCCCGCACGCGGCGCCGCTGCCCAGTCTGATCGATTCGATCATGTCCGCGGGGCGCATCACGCTCTGTACGCAGTGCGCGGCCCGCCGCGAGATCACGGAGAACGACGTGATCGAGGGCGTGCGCATCGCGGGCGCCCAGGTCTTCGTCCAGGAGGCGATGGCCGACGGAACGCAGGCCCTCGTCTACTGAGCCCCGAACCGCCGCCGGGCCGTCAGGTGGCCCGGGGCGGGCCGGGTGAGCGCCGCCGCCGTGTCCGCGCCGCTTTCGCGGACGTCCTGCGCCGGTGTCGTCACCGACGGCGTTTGCCGTCCAGTTCGTCCCACCAGTCGTCGGACTTGGGGTCGCCGGAGGGGTCGTCCCACCATCGGTCGTCGGGGCCGCGCCGGTTGGCGACGATCGCCGCGAGGGGCGGGATCACCATCGCCACCACGCACATGCCCACGGCCGCCGGGACCGACCAGATCCGTACGACTCCCCAGGCCAGGACGAACAGGCCGATGCAGACGGCCATCATGGCGAAGTAGACGTGGCGCCGTCGCGCGTACATACGTCCAGCGTAGGACGCACGCGGGCGGCCCGTACGGAGCATGACGCGGAACGAGCCGAGGGGCCGCACCCCGATCCGGTGGCGTCCAACCCCCCGGGGGTGCGGCCCCTCGGCCGTTCCAGTGCCGCCGCTCATGAACCGCGGGCCGTGAGCGGCGGCCGGTGTGTTCTTGTCAGACCGCGATCGCGACCTCCGAGAGGCCGCCCGTCTGGGCGACGACCGTACGGTCGGCCGTACCGCCGGGAACGAGCGCCCGTACGGTCCAGGTGCCCTCGGCCGCGTAGAAGCGGAACTGCCCGGTCGCCGAGGTCGGGACCTCGGCGGTGAACTCGCCGGTCGAGTCCAGCAGCCGCACGTAACCGGTGACGGGCTCGCCGTCGTGGGTCACCTGGCCCTGGATGGTGGTCTCACCGGGCTTGATCGTCGAGGCGTCGGGGCCGCCGGCCTTCGCTCCACACATGGTTCTTCCTTACGGGTCGGGGGTCGGGGTCGGGCGGTCTTACTTCGCGGCGCCGAGCTCGATGGGCACGCCGACGAGGGAGCCGTACTCGGTCCAGGAACCGTCGTAGTTCTTGACGTTCTCCTGGCCCAGCAGCTCGTGCAGCACGAACCAGGTCAGCGCGGAGCGCTCGCCGATGCGGCAGTAGGCGATGGTGTCCTTGTCCAGGTCCACGTTCTCGGCGGTGTAGAGCTCCTTGAGCTCCTCGTCCGACTTGAACGTGCCGTCGTCGTTGGCGTTCTTCGACCACGGGATGTTGCGGGCGGACGGGACGTGGCCCGGACGCTGCGACTGCTCCTGCGGGAGGTGCGCCGGGGCGAGCAGCTTGCCGCTGAACTCGTCGGGCGAACGGACGTCGACCAGGTTCTGCGAGCCGATCGCGGCGACGACGTCGTCACGGAAGGCGCGGATCGCGGTGTTCTGGGCCTTGGCCTTGTACTGGGTCGCGGGCCGGGCGGGAACCTCGGTGACCAGGTCCCGGGAGTCGAGCTCCCACTTCTTGCGGCCGCCGTCGAGGAGCTTCACGTTCTCGTGGCCGTACAGCTTGAAGTACCAGTAGGCGTACGAGGCGAACCAGTTGTTGTTGCCGCCGTAGAGGACCACCAGCGTGTCGTTGGCGATGCCCTTCTCCGAGAGAAGCTTCTCGAAGCCCGCCTGGTCGACGAAGTCACGGCGGACCGGGTCCTGGAGATCCTGGGTCCAGTCGATCCGGATGGCGTTCTTGATGTGGTTCTTCTCGTAGGCGGAGGTGTCCTCGTCGACCTCGACGATGGCTACCTGCGGGTCGTCCAGGTGCTCCTGGACCCAGTCGGCGTCTACCAGGACATCGCTGCGGCTCATGCTTTTTCTCTCCTCCGGGGCAGTTGCGGCGGGGCTGTGCACGGTGTGCTGAGTGCGCGTGCGGAATGCGACGGGTGCGGTGACGCGACGACCACGGCGGCGTACACGCACGGGGTGGCCCTGACGGGGAAGGTCGAAGGGCCGGGGAGACGCGGAAGCAGGGCTCCCGCTCAGAAAGGGCGACAGAGCATGGCGGCGACGCGGCACAGGTCTACTGCCCGCCGCTTCGTGAGGTCCGCCTGACGCTTCATGCCGTCGATCGTAGGGACGGAAAGGCGGACATGTCACCGGCGTGTCGCATGGTGAGACGAGATCGTCCGAGATGTGGGAAAGCGAGGCCGCCGCGCGAGTCCCCGCCCGCCCCGTGGGCCTCCGGAACCGCCGCCGCAACTGCTGTACGGACGGAGCCGTCTCGCCCCTCGGACGACTCCCCAGCGAGGATCCCCGGCCGGGACGCGGAAGAACCCGCGCAACGGGCCCGGAAACGACTGACGGGGCGTGGAACGTCCGGCACGGCCGGACGGGCCGGAACCGTCCTACCCCACCAGCTTGACGTCCGAACCCTTCACCGAGATCTCGACGCCGTTCTTCGCCGCCTCGACCTTGTCCAGCTGGATGCCGCCGGGCAGTTCGTCGATCTTCTGCTGGAAGTCGGTGATGGAACGGACCTTGCCCTCGGCGAGGTCGACGCCCACCTTGGGCAGGGAGTCGGCGTGCACCTGGACGGTGTCGCCCTTCACGGTGACCGAACTGAGCACGGACACGGAACGCGACGCGATGCCGAGCCTGGGCGCCTTCAGCAGCACGGCGACCTTGATCTTGCCGTGTCCGCCGTCGGACAGCCCGGTGACCTGGGCGGTGACTCCGGGAAGGACGTTCGTCGGCTGCGACTTGGCGGCCTTGAGCAGCTCGTCGTACGCGATGGTCGCGGTGCCCGTGGCGCGGTCGGCGGTGGCGGAGCTGTAGTCGCCGGAGAAGGCGACGCCGTGCATCTCGGCGTTCAGGTCGTCGATGCGGATCTTGTCCGTGGCGGCGCCCGTGCCCCCTGTCGACGCCTCGTAGTCCTTGATGCCGATCTCGACGTCGTCGAGCTCGCCGCCGAGGGCCTGGGTCAGGAAGGGGAAGCCGTTGATGGAGACGTCGGGGGTGCTCGACAGCCCCTCGGAGCTCCTGATCCGGTCCGCCGCCTCGTCCTCGGCGAAGCCCACCGCCACCCGGTCGGCGATCACGAACAGACCGCCCAGGATGACGACGACGATCAGGATTATTCGCAGTGCGCGCATGCTCGGTGTTTCCCCCGCCTCGGCCGGTTCCCTCCACGGCCAGGAGCGGCCGCCGAGCGCGAGCCTAACCCTGGTGACCCCCCGGTAAGGGGGCTCACCAGGAGGCTTGTCGACCATCTGTGACGAATGTCCGGGGAATCTGCACGGTCCCGTGCGGGCCCGGGACGGGGCCCGGAGCCCGCGCGGGACGACTAGCCGAGCGCGCGGCCCAGGAGGTAGACGGCGGGGGCCGCGGCGGCGAGCGGGAGGGCCACGCCGGCCGTCATGTGCACGAAGCGCGACGGGTAGTCGTAGCTCGCCACCCGGTGCCCGACCAGCGCGCAGACGCCCGCCCCGAGGCCCAGGAAGGCCCCCTGGGTGCCGAGGTCGGTCATCCCGCCCACCGCGATGCCAGCGCCCGCCGCCGCCAGCAGCGCGACCACCACGGAGGCCGCGGCCGGCAGCGGCAGCGCCCGGGCGACGACCGCCACGGCGACGGCGGCGGCGCCCACCGTCACGGCGTCCGGCTCGGCCGCCAGGTGCCCGGCCGCGACGATCGCCAGCGCCGCCGAGGCGACGGACGCCATCAGGCCGTACATCCGCTCGTCCGGCTCGGCGTGACTGCGCAGCTGGAGGACGAGCGTGAGCAGCACCCATACGCCGAGCGTGCCGAGGATCGCCGTGGGCCCGTTCTCGCGGCCCGCCGCGAGCAGCGCCACATCGGCGGTGAGCGCGCCCAGGAAGGCCAGCGCGATGCCCTGCCGGGCGGGCCACATCCCGTTCAGCCGGAACCAGCCCGCCGCCGTCACGGCCTGCAGGAACACCAGCGGTACGACGAGGGCGTACTGGCCGATGGCGGCGGCACCGGAGAGCAGCAGTCCGAGCACGGCGGTGAGCGCCGCCGGCTGCATACCGGGCTCGATGATCGGCGAGCGCCCCTCGGCACGGGCGCGCTGGGCGTCGGTGATCCGGGGGTTGCCGGTGACGGTCGCCGGGCCGTATCCGGCGTCGGTGCCCTCGGCGGGCGCGGCGGCACCGGGCGCGGCCGCCGGCTGCGCCTGAGGGGTGTACGGGGCCGCCGCGGATGGGGCAGCCGGGACCGCCGCGGGTGCGGGAGCCGGCGCGGGTGCCGTAGGGGTCCACGCGGCCGCCGGCGTCTCCGGCGGGAGGGGACGCCCGGCGGACGCGGAGGCGGAGCCGTGGGCCCCGTACGCCGCGTCCGGCCCGACCGGCGGCAGGTAGGCCGTCTCCTCGGCGGTGACGGGCGCCTGGATCTGCGTCTCCCAGGTCTGCCCCTCCCACTGCTGGGTGTAGGGCCCGTCCTGCTGCGGCTGCGCGTAGAACTGCTGTTGCTGCGGATACGGCTGCTGCTGCGCGTACGGCTGGTCCTGTCCGTACGGCTGCTGCTGCTGCGGATACGGCTGGTCCTGCCCGTACGGCTGATCCTGCCCGTACGGCTGCTGGTGCTGCTGGTCCTGCCCGTACGGCTGCTGGTGCTGCTGGCCCTGCGCGTACTGCTGCTGCGTGTACTGCTGCTGCTCGGCCGGGTCGTAGCCCTGCGGCGCCTGCTGCTGGTACGGGTCGTACCCCTGCGGCTGGTGAGGCTGCTGGGGCTGTTGCTGCCGGTACGGGTCGTAGCCCTCGTGTCCGGGGTCGTGCGGCTGGTTGCTCATGGTCTGCGGTTCACCCTCCTGCGAACGGCGGGAGCACCTCGACCGTGCCGCCCTCGGCCAGCCGTACCGTCTCATGCGCGCGCGTGCCCACGGGGTCGCCGTCGACGAGGAACGAGCATCGTCGCAGGACCCCGACGAGCTCGCCGGGGTGCCGCTCGCGGGCGGTCGCCAGCGCCTCGGCGAGCGTGACCGCGTCGTACGGCTCCTCGGCGACGCCCGCCGCGGCCTTGGCGGCGGCCCAGTACCGCACCGTGCCCTTTGCCATCTGGTTCCTCGATCGAAGGGGTCGGAAGGGGTCGGAAGTGTTCGGAGAGGTCCACACGAGTGTGCAGGTGTGCCGGAAGCATGCGAAAGCGTGTTCAGCAGACGCTCACGAACACCGTCAGGCTAGCCCGCGGCCGCCGCCGCCCACGCGCCGATGCGGTGCAGCAGCTCGTCGGCCGCCGCGTTCTCCGCGTGGCCCATCCCGTGTTCGAGCCAGAGCTCGGCATGCCCCTCGGAGGCCTCGGCCAGCATCCGGGGGTGGTCGACCGGGAAGTAGCCGTCGCGGTCGCCGTGCACGATCAGCAGCGGCGTCGGCGCGATCAGCGGGACCGACTCGACGGGCGAGCGGGGCACGGGGTCCCAGTCGCGGTGGTGGATCCGGGTGCGCAGGGCATAGCGGCCGACGAGGCGGCCCGTGGGCCGCATGACCAGCCAGTGCAGCCGCCGCATGGGCGCCGTGCCCCGGTAGTACCAGCGGGCGGGCGCGCTCACCGAGACCACGGCGTCCGCGTGCGCCCGCTCCCCCGCCGACGGTCCGGCCGGAGCGGAGACCTCCTCCGCCGCCGAGCACGCCCCCGTACGCGCCTCTGTGCGCCCCTCGTGCTTCCGCGCCCCCTCACGCACCGGTCCGCCCTCCGCACGCGCCCTGTACAACGCTGCGTGCCGCAGGACGACCGACCCGCCCATCGAGTAGCCGACGGTGACGACGCGGGTGTGTCCGAGTTCACGCGCCCAGGCCACCGCGGCAGCCAGATCGAGGACCTCGCGGTCGCCGACGGTGGACCGGCCGCCGGAGGCCCCGTGGCCGCGGAAAGAGAAGGTGACCACGGCCGCGTACTGCGCGAGGACGGCCGCCGCACGCCGTACGTGCGGCCGCTCCAGGTCGCCGGTGAAGCCGTGCGCGACGACGATAGCCAGGTCTCCGGAAGCACCCGTTCCGTGGTCGTACGCGGCGTCGACGGCGACCCCGTCGGCCGTCCGCAGAAGCCTCCGCGCGGCGGTACGACGGACTGTCTCACCTGGTGGACGACGCGTGGAACGGGTCACTTGACCTGCCGGACCTGAACTCATGTGGGCTATTCTGCTGGGCAGAGGACTCGGGCAACGCAGCCCCCGGGTCCTTTTGTGCTTTCCGAAGCGCTGGACACGACGCGGGAAACCGCGGGTGTACGGGGCCTCACGAACACAAGCCGTACGAAGCAGTTCCGCAGACTCCCCCGCCGCCCCCAGGGGCGTGGGAGGTGCCCCCAGCGCAGGGACCGAGGAGGAACCAGACGTCATGGGCGAGCGAACCGTGCACGGACGTATGCAGACCGAGGCAGGGGGAGCGCGATGAGTTCCCTGCTGCTCCTGACCAACGCCCTCCAGCCGTCGACGGAGGTGCTCCCCGCGCTCGGTCTGCTCCTGCACAACGTACGAGTGGCGCCCGCGGAGGGCCCCGCCCTGGTCGACACCCCCGGCGCCGACGTGATCCTCGTCGACGGGCGCCGTGACCTCCCGCAGGTGCGCAGCCTCTGCCAGCTGCTGCGTTCCACCGGACCCGGCTGTCCGCTGGTCCTCGTCGTCACCGAGGGCGGCCTCGCGGCCGTCACCGCGGACTGGGGCATCGACGACGTACTGCTGGACACCGCGGGCCCGGCCGAGGTCGAGGCACGGCTGCGGCTGGCCATGGGCCGGCAGCAGATCGGGGGCGACGACCTCCCGATGGAGATCCGCAACGGCGACCTCTCGGTCGACGAGGCGACGTACAGCGCCAAGCTCAAGGGCCGGATCCTCGACCTCACCTTCAAGGAGTTCGAGCTCCTGAAGTACCTCGCGCAGCACCCTGGCCGCGTCTTCACCCGCGCCCAGCTGCTCCAGGAGGTCTGGGGCTACGACTACTTCGGCGGCACCCGCACGGTCGACGTCCACGTACGGCGGCTGCGCGCGAAGCTCGGCCCCGAGCACGAGTCGCTGATCGGAACGGTCCGCAACGTCGGGTACCGCTTCGTCACCCCGGAGAAGGCGGACCGGACGGCGGACGGCGAGAAGGCGAAGGCGGCCCGCCCGAAACCGGACAGCACGGGCAAGCCGTCCCGCGGCGCGGCCCCGGCGGGCCCCGGTGACGCCGCCGCGGCCTCCCCCCGGATCGGCCCCGACGTGCAGGAAGCCGCCGCACGGCCTGCCCAGAGGTAGGTCCATCCGCGTAGACTCCGCGCGTGGCCAAGGTGACTAGGGACGATGTAGCGCGATTGGCGGGTACGTCCACCGCCGTTGTCAGCTATGTCATCAACAACGGACCCCGGCCGGTCGCCCCGGCCACGCGCGAGCGCGTTCTCGCCGCGATCAAGGAGCTGGGGTACCGGCCCGACCGGGTCGCGCAGGCCATGGCCTCGCGGCGGACCGAACTCATAGGCCTGATCGTGCCCGACGCGCGCCAGCCGTTCTTCGGTGAGATGGCGCACGCGGTCGAACAGGCCGCCGCCGAGCGCGGAAAAATGGTTCTCGTCGGGAACTCCGACTACATCGCCGAGCGCGAGGTCCACTACCTGCGGGCCTTCCTCGGTATGCGGGTCTCCGGGCTGATCCTGGTCAGCCACGCCCTCAACGACCACGCCGCCGCCGAGATCGACGCGTGGGACGCCCGGGTCGTCCTGCTGCACGAGCGGCCCGAGGCGCTCGACGACGTGGCGGTCGTCACCGACGACGTCGGCGGCGCCCAGCTCGCCACCCGCCACCTCCTCGAACACGGCAACGCCTATGTCGCCTGCCTCGGCGGCACCGCGGAGACCCCCGCCGTCGGTGACCCCGTCTCCGACCACGTGGAGGGCTGGCGGCGCGCGATGCAGGAGGCCGGGCTGCCCACCGAGGGCCGGCTCTTCGAAGCGCCGTACAACCGCTACGACGCGTACCAGGTCGCCCTTCAGCTGCTGGCCGGCCCTGACAGGCCCCCGGCCATCTTCTGCTCCACCGACGACCAGGCGATCGGCGTCCTGCGGGCCGCCCGCGAGCTGCGCATCGACGTCCCCGGGGATCTGGCCGTGGCCGGCTTCGACGACGTGAAGGAGGCGGGGCTGACGGACCCGCCGCTGACCACGATCGCCTCCGACCGCTCGGCGATGGCCCGCGCCGCCGTCGACCTGGTCCTCGACGACGGGCTGCGGGTCGCCGGATCCCGGCGCGAGCGGCTGAAGCAGTTCCCGTCGCGGCTCGTCGTGCGCCACTCCTGCGGCTGCGGCTGACGGCTCCCTCCCGGGTGCCCGAGCGGGCACCCCGGCCCCGGGCACCTCCGCGCCACGGCACCCCGCACCTCCGCGCCTCGGCCCTTATATCGGGCATACGAGGTTCTGCCGGGCTTCTCAGCCGGGACTCAGGGAGCTCTCATGATCCGGGGAGAGGCTCTGTTCCATGACCGAGAGCTTCCGCCACGACGGCGAGTACCCCCAGGATGACCAGCAGGGCAACCAGGGTGATCACCCGGGCAACCAGCAGCAGTCGGCATACCCCGCGCGGCCGGCATACGCCGGGCAGCCGGCCGATGCCCCGGCTGCCCCCGGTGCCCCGGCTGCCCCCACTGCCCCGCGGCAGCACATCCCCTCCCCCGTGAACCCCGAGTGGCCGCCCCCGCCGCCCGCGTACCGGCCGGCCGTCCCGGACGCCGCCTTCGACGCGTTCGGTGCGGGTGCGGGCGGCCCCGGCGCTCCCGGTACCGTCACCATCCCCCTGGCCGCCTCTCCCGTTCCCCCCGCTCCCCTGGTTCCCCCCGCTCCCCGCAAGCGCGCCA
Source organism: Streptomyces sp. NPDC008313 (assembly GCF_042956125.1). Taxonomy (NCBI): domain Bacteria; kingdom Bacillati; phylum Actinomycetota; class Actinomycetes; order Kitasatosporales; family Streptomycetaceae; genus Streptomyces; species Streptomyces sp. NPDC008313. Next base: position 54,267 of record NZ_JBIBFR010000033.1, on the reverse strand, counting down.
AGGGGCCGATGGCCCTGCTGGCCGCCGTGGCGATCGCGGCCGCGGCGGTGGGCGGCGGCACGGCGTACGCCTTCCAGGAGCTGACCGGCCACGACACCGCGTCGAGCAGCACCAGCACGAACGTCGTCGCCACCAGCCAGAAGGGCACCGTCGCCGGCGTCGCCGCGGCGGTCAGCCCGAGCATCGTCGAGATCGGCGCCTCCTCCAACGCGGGCCGGTCCACCGGGTCCGGCGTGATCATCACGAGCGGCGGCGAGATCGTCACCAACAACCACGTCGTCTCCGGCGCCTCCTCGATCAAGGTGACGACGAGCAACGGCAAGTCCTACACCGCCGAGGTGGTCGGCACCGACAGCAAGAAGGACCTCGCGCTGATCAGGCTGAAGGACGCGCCGTCCGGCCTGAAGACCGCGACGCTCGGCGACTCCGGCAACGTCAAGGTCGGCGACCAGGTCGTCGCGATCGGCTCCCCCGAGGGGCTGACCGGCACCGTCACCAGCGGAATCGTCTCCGCGCTCGACCGCGACGTCACCGTCTCCACCGACGAGAGCCAGGGGCAGCAGCAGGGCGGCGGCAGCGGCCAGTGGCCGTTCGAGTACGGCGGTCAGGAGTTCAACGGGGACACCGGCTCGTCCACGACCACGTACAAGGCCCTCCAGACGGACGCCTCGCTGAACCCGGGCAACTCCGGCGGTGCGCTCATCGACATGAACGGCAACATCATCGGCATCAACTCCGCGATGTACTCGGCCGCGTCGGACTCCTCGGGCGGCTCGTCCGGCGCGGGCAGCGTGGGCCTCGGCTTCGCCATCCCTGTCAACACGGTCAAGGCCGACCTCGGCACCCTGCGCGCCGGCGGCTCCGGCAGCTGAGCCCCCGGCGGCCGCCGGCCGAGGCCCGCACCGCCCGGCGGCGCCCCGGCCTGCCCCTGACGGAAACGTGCGAGGCTGAAAACGTCCGGCCACCGTCCGGCCCGTCACGTCCCCGTCCCGTCCCAGCGCACCCGAGGAACCAGCGATGAGCCCCGCCGAAGGCGACCGTGAACCGCAGCGCATCCTGATCGTCGACGACGAGCCCGCCGTACGCGAGGCGCTCCGGCGCAGCCTCGCGTTCGAGGGGTACGGCACCGAGGTCGCCGTGGACGGCGCGGACGCCCTGGAGAAGGCCACCGCCTACGAACCCGACCTGGTCGTCCTCGACATCCAGATGCCCCGGATGGACGGCCTGACCGCCGCCCGCCGGATGCGCGGCGCGGGCACCACCACGCCCATCCTGATGCTCACCGCCCGCGACACGGTCGGCGACCGGGTCACCGGCCTCGACGCGGGCGCCGACGACTACCTGGTCAAGCCGTTCGAGCTGGACGAGCTGTTCGCCCGCATCCGCGCCCTGCTGCGGCGCAGCTCCTACGCGGCGAACGCGGTCGGCGCGCAGGAGGACGACGCGCTGACCTTCGCCGACCTGCGGATGGACCTCGCCACGCGCGAGGTCACCCGGGGCGCGCGGTCCGTCGAGCTGACCCGCACCGAGTTCACGCTCCTGGAGATGTTCCTCGCCCACCCGCGTCAGGTGCTCACCCGTGAGCAGATCCTGAAGGCGGTCTGGGGCTTCGACTTCGAACCGTCGTCCAACTCCCTCGACGTGTACGTCATGTATCTGCGCCGCAAGACCGAGGCGGGCGGCGAGCCGCGCCTCGTCCACACGGTGCGGGGAGTGGGGTACGTCCTGCGGTCCGGCGGCGCCGAGTGAACAGGGTCCTGCGCCGCTTCCGCTCCCTGCCCATCCGCTCCCGGCTGGCCCTGCTGGTCGCGGCGGCGGTCGCGTTCGGGGTGGCGGCGGTTTCGGTGACGTGCTGGATCATCGTCCAGGGCAAGCTGTACGCGGAGATCGACGAGAACCTGCACGCGACGAACACGTCCCTGCGGCAGATCGACGTCAGCAGCGTCCTGAACGACTGCAGCCAGTCGCCGTCCGCCGACGACCGGCGCGGCCCGCAGCAGAACACCGTCTACAGCCAGCTGGTCAAGGCCGACGGCACGGCCTGCGTCTTTCCGCTCTCCGCGGGCACGGTCAAGGTCTCCGGCGTCGACAGGGCCGTCGCACGGGACCCGCGGCCCGGCGTCGAGAGGTACCGGGACGGCGTCGACAGCGACGGCAGCCCGGTCCGGGTGATGACCGTGCCGGTGATCGTCGAGAACGGCCCCGGCAGCCGGGGGCTGGTGAACGACACGGCCCTGGTCGTCGCCGTGCCCGTCAAGGACACCGAGGGCACCCTCAACGAGCTGGCCCTGCTGCTCCTCCTGGTCTCCGGCATCGGCGTGGTCGGTGCCGGGGCCGCCGGTCTCGCCGTGGCCCGCGCGGGCCTGCGCCCCGTCGACAAGCTCACCGAGGCCGTCGAACACGTGGCCAGGACCGAGGACCTGAGCATCCGCATCCCGGTGGAGCAGGACAGCGAGGACGAGATCGCCCGCCTGTCGCACTCGTTCAACTCGATGACGTCGTCGCTCGCCTCCTCCCGCGAACTCCAGCAGCAACTCATCGCGGACGCCGGCCACGAACTCCGCACGCCCCTCACCTCCCTGCGCACCAACATCGAACTCCTCACGCGCAGCGAGGAGACGGGCCGGCCCCTCCCCCCGGCCGACCGGAAGGCGCTGCTCGACTCGGTGAAGGCGCAGATGACGGAACTGGCCGCGCTCATCGGCGATCTGCAGACCCTGTCGCGTACGGATTCCGGCCAGCACGCGGACCGTTTCACGGTGATCGCGCTGCACGACACCGTCGAGGCGGCGCTGCGCCGGGCGCGGCTGCGCGGGCCCGAGCTGACCATCACGGCGGACGTGCGGCCCTGGTACGTACGGGCGGAGCCGGCCGCGCTCGAGAGGGCCGTCGTCAACATCCTGGACAACGCGGTGAAGTTCAGCCCCGAGGCGGGCACCATCGAGGTCCGCCTGTCCGAGGGCGTCCTCACGGTCCGCGACCACGGCCCGGGCATCCCGGCCGACGAACTCCCGCACGTCTTCGACCGGTTCTGGCGCTCCCCGTCCGCCCGCGCCCTGCCCGGCTCGGGGCTCGGCCTGTCCATCGTCGCCCGCACCGTGCAGCAGGCGGGCGGCGAGGTGGCCCTGGCACCCGCCGAGGGGGGCGGCACGGCGGCGACGATCCGCCTGCCGGGCGCGAGCACACCGCCACCCGAACTGCCGTGACCAGCGGCACCAACTGACACTGGCCCAAACCGCGTTGCCCGCGCGCACGCCCGTTTGGTACCAATGATCGTATTGTCATGTGGGAAGTGCCACGGTTCTGTCCCAGCGGGAACCCGGTGGGGCCGGGTGTACGTGAGTGACAAGTGAAGAAACGTATCCGTCAGAAGCGTTACGGGGGTAAGCATGACGGCTTGGGACATTGACCCCACGGGCGTGCAGGCCACGCTCACGATGGTCGGTGAGGCGGGCGGGCGGCTGGAGAAGGCCGCCAACTCCCTGGTGTCGGACCTGGCCAGCGCGGCGTCGTCGGCGGGGACGGCCGTGCCGGGCTACCACGGGCCCATGATCGGTCCCGTCGTCCCCGGGACGCCCCGCAACCCGGTGGGCCCTGTGGCCTCCGCGCTCAGCCAGTGGATGACGGAGCGCCAGACGAAGCTGGCCTTCATGGCCAAGCGCACCGCCAACTCCGTTGAGGGCACGGTCAAGGCGACGAACGCCTACAACCAGGGCAACCTGGAGATGGCCGCGAACGCGCAGCGTGAGGCGCTCAAGGAGCCCAAGATCGACATGCCGGGCAAGAAGACGGGCGCCGGGGGCGGCAAGTGAGCGAGACGGCACTCGACCCCGAGCAGATACCGCAGTTCACCGGCAACCTGGAACAACTGGAGAAGGACGTCTCCGCGCTCAGCACGGACGGGTCCTCACTCTGGTCGGCCGGCTCCGACATCGACACGACCTTCCAGGGCCTGTCCTCGTACTACAAGGCACCCGAGGCGGAGAAACTGTTCGCCACCACGGGGAAGGTGGCCACGGAGGGCGACGCGCTCTGCACCGAACTGGGCACGATTTCCTCGGCGCTGGGCGCCTACCTCAACGAGATCCGCCCGCTGGTCAAGCGGCTTGACGACCTGCGGGAAGAGGCGCGCGCCTTCCGGGCGAACGTCGCCAGCCACGACGACTGGCGCGAGGACCCCGACAACTGCGACGAGAACAACAACCGCTGGGCCGAGGTCAACAAGACGTGGACGGCGTTCCAGGCGGCCGAGAGCACCTGCTACGCGAAGATCGTCGCCCTGTACGGCGGCGACCCGTTGATCCTGAACGACGGCACCAACAAAGAGAACATGTACGGCTACCGGGCCGAGGACCTCGAACACGCCGAGGGCCTGCCCTGGGGCGACCCGGTCACGGAGTCCACGCGGTGGTACCAGATCCATGAGCACCTGTGGGACTTCACCAAGGGCTTCTTCGTCGACGGTGTCTGGGGCACGATCAAGGGCCTGGGCACCCTGGTCGGCTTCGACGGATGGAGCGCGGCGGGCCAGGCCTGGACCGGCCTGGGCAAGCTGCTGACCGGCATCGTCATCACCGCCGTACCCGTGGTCAGCACGGCGTACTGGCTGGCGCCGGACGACAAACTCCCCTCCTGGCTGCGCGACTCACGCACCGCCGTCGTCGAGACCGGCAAGGCGCTGATCGCCTACGACGAGTGGGGCAAGAACCCTTCCCGGGCGGCCGGCGCGGTCACCTTCAACGTCCTCACCACGATCTTCACCGGCGGTTCCGGCACCGCCGCGAAAACCGGCGCGATCGCCAAGGCCATCTCCTTCGCGGGCAAGGCCGGCAGGATCGTCGACCCGATGACCTACATCGCCAAGGGCATCGGCGCGGGCGCCGTCAAGATCAGCGACGTGATGGCGAGCCTGCGCAACGTCACCAACGGCACCTACGTCCGCCTCGTCGACGACACCTTCAAGATCAGCGCCGACCAGCCCCTCAAACTCGACGACCTCCCCGAAGGCCTCACCCCCGAGAACACCGTCCGCATGGAGACCGAGGGCGGCAAGGTCGTCTACCTCGACACCAAGACCCTGCTCCTCCACAACGCCGACGGCACGGTGCGCCAGTCGCTGGCCGACATGGCCCACGAGGGCACGGCGGCGGAACGCGGAGCCACCGCGTCGCACGAGACGCCGGCCGGCCGCGAGGTCCCGGCCCAGGGTGGGCGCCAACTCGCCGGGGTGGGCGCGCACGTCGGCGACACCGCGGGAGCGGTGGGCCGCGGCGGCGACGACCTCGCGGGTGCGGGCGGCAGGGGCGGCAGTGGTGGTTCGGGCGGTCACGGCGGCTCGGGTGGTTCAGGTGGCCTGGGCGGGCTGGACGACCTGGGGCACGCGGGCGACGACGGCCTCGGCGACGTGGGGAACGCGGGCGACGACGCCGTCCCGCCCGGCGGCCACCCGGACAACGGCGGCGGTGCGGCCGACAACGGGCAGGACACACCGCGCGAGCGGACGCCCGAAGAGCAGAAGAAGATCATCGACGACCAGATCGCCAAGGCGAACGACCCGGACAAGTCCTGGTTCGACAAGTACTACCGCTCGGACGGCCACCGCAGGCACGTCAACGTGACCGACAGCCACGGCAACGAGGTACCGAGGCTCGACGAGAACGGCCACGAACTTCCCCTCCTTGCCAAGGACGAGCACGGCAACTGGATCGCCAAGGACTCACTGCCGCCGAAGCCGTCCGGGACGAGTACGCTCGATCCGGGCAAGTTCGATCGTAAGTCCCTGTTGGGCAAGCACGTCGACCAGATCGACCCCCTTGACAAAGCATCGAAGAATCGCCACCTGTCAAAGCAACTTACCGCTGCTGAGAGAGCATTCGCGGATGACCCCTCTGCCGCGAACAAGAGCGCCCTTGAAGCGGCCCAGAGGGCCTATGACAAGCAGCTGCCAGGGCAGCCGAACAACAGCTCCATAGCTGAGGCGCTAGGTGAGGAGGCCGCCCGGCGCCACGTCATACCGCAGCGCTTCCCGGACGCCCAGTGGGTCGACCTACCGAAGACACCCAACGGGGCAAATATGTTCGACCAGCTGTACAAGCGAGACGACGGCAGCCTCCTTATCGTCGAGGCGAAGGCTCCCAAGGCCAGCCTCATCTGGCGCAAGGGTGCCGGGGCCGCTCAAGGCTGGATGGTCAAGCAAGGCAGCCGCGACTACATCGTGACCATCATTGAGATGATGGAGTCGAAGGGAGGGCTCGTGGCCCGGGACGGGGCCGGGAATCCGATCTTGGACAGCACGGGGAAGCCGGTGACAAACAGTGACCTCGCGGAACAACTGGCCGACGCGCTGGAAAACGAGAAGTTGCAGTACGTCATGGTAAAGGCCAAGGAGAACACGGGCCTTTACGCCGGCGCGACACTGGAACACTTCAAGCTCTACTAAAAGGAGAGAATGCGTGATCACGAGCATTCCCCGCCATGATCACTCGGCGATCGATACGACTCTGGGCGTTGAAGGGCTGGTGCGAGCAGTGGACTGGGCCCTGGAGCGCCTGGACCGATCGGACGTTGCTCGTGCCAAAGCCCTGGGTACTACGCTGACCCACGCCAAGACGCGCTGCGCCGTGGACCCCAACGCGAACCAGTTCGAGACCTGGGAGGCGTGGGTCACGGCCATGCAGGTCGGATCCGCCCGGTTCGCCATGGCCACGGCTCCCGAAGGTTCCACGGTGACGTGCCGCATCAAGGAAAAGGAGTTCCACCTCCCGGCCACCGGGTCTCAGTCGTACGTGAACGCGGGGACCTGGGTGACCTCCTTTTACTTGGCTCTGATCTGCCATGAGAAGGAACGCCTGCGTGAACTCGCCGAAGTCCCTGTCTCCCTACTGCGTGCTTCTGGAGCGGTCTTCGACGAGTACATCTACTCCTGGGTGGAAACTCTGCAGGGGTTTTGGCTCGGCCGGACGGATGTGGGCGACAATCTTGTCGCGGCCGTCCAGGGCACCGGCCCCGACTCGGCTCAGTACGCCGACCAGGAGTTCCTGTCCAAAATCCTCCACCCGCCGATCATCCTTTTCTACCACTACCTGCGCGAGGACCACGACGAGTTCAACGACGCACTGGTGGATGCGCTGCGCTGGCACAAGAGCTACTGGAGCGCGGACGAGGACCGCGCCATCACCAGCGACGGCTTCGTCGCCCTCGGCCCCCTCGCCATCGCCTGCCTCGCCCTTGACTCCGGATTCCCTATCAACGTCGAGTCGGCATACCTCCCCAAGTCGATCCTCAACTTCGCCTGGCGAGGAGAGATCGACATGTGAACGGTCGCTGCTAAGCGGCCTTGACCCCCGTCACGAAGTACGCCCATGAGGACGCCCCGAACACGACCACCGGACCGTCCGGGACCTTGCTGTCCCGGACGGGGACGGCACCGGCGACACCGTCGGCGACCTCGAGGCAGTTGTTGGCTCCCCCGTCGCTGTACGCCGACTTGCGCCAGGCGACATCGGTGCCGAGATCAAAGGTCCGCTTCACGCTCTGTGCTCCTCCAGTAGGCCCCGGATGAACGCCAACGAGTCCAGCGGGGACAGCGCCGTGTCTCGGAGCCGATCGTAGGACAAGCGGTGAGGCAGAACCTCCTCTGGATCGTCGATCAACTCCCCACCGCCGTTGCCTTCTGCGTAGGCAACGGCGGTTCCGTCCCTGTCCCAGAGCAGGGTCAGCGATCCCTCCATGAGGTGATGCACCCTGGTGGCGAAGGGGAGCACCTGGAGGGCGACGTTGGGCCACATCGCCACTGCCTCGATACGGAGCAGCTGTTCGTCCCAGGTTTCCTCAGTGGCCGACCGCCGCCGGAACGCGTACTCGTCAATAATGAAGCGGACGTTAGGCACGGGATGCCGACGCAACAGTGACTGCCGCCCCAGGCGTGCCGCTACCTGTTCTTCAATCACCTCGTCCCTCTCAACCGTTGCCTGACCGCCAGACAACACCTCGCGAGCGAACTCCTCCGTCTGCAACAGCCCCGGGACGCCCAGAGTCCACACATGCATGACCCGAGCCGTCGACTCCAGTCGCATGAACTCCTTGTACTTGTCCTTGAAGGCGTCGTGCCGCGCCACCTTCCACAGCTGAACCAGCAGGTCACCCGACCCGTAGTAACGGTCCAGGTCCTCCATGACCGCCAGCTTGGACAGCCGCTTCCCCGATTCCAGGCGGCTCAGATAGCTCTTGTCGTACGCGGTCTCCTCGGCGAGCTGCCCCAGCGACTTGCCCGCCTTGTCCCTCAGGTACCGAAGCGTCCGGCCCAACCCCGCGAGGCCCGACTCCCCCTCTTCGTCAACCATTTCCCCCACGTCACTCCTCCCCGTTGCCTGGGCGGCTGGGCAACACCAGACCCCTTCCGGAGCGTACGCCGACTCGGTGACCATCGGAGCACGAACGGTAATCACCGCTCGTCAAGGCCGTATTGAGGAGGAGCGCCGCCATGGGTGCGTGGATCACGGAGCTGTACGAGTCGCTGTTACGGGCGTTGCTGCGAACCCTGCTGCCCGCGCGGGGACGTCATCGGGCACCGGCGGCCGGCGCCCCGCCGGACAGACCCCCTGTCGCCGCGCCCCGGCCGGTGCACCACCGCTGCCGCCCCATCGACGCGGGGCAGTACGTATGGGACACCCCTCTGGTACGCCCGTACCTCCTCACCCCCGAGGCGCGGCGCGAGCGGCAGTCGCAGCGGCGTCGGCGCCGGGCCCTGTGGCTCGCCGTGCACGGCGTCGACATCGGGCCTCGCCGGATCCACGGAGTGGAGGTCCCCGTATGACGGCCCCCGAGGAGACCCCGACCGTCGCGGGACGCGCGTCGCTGCGGCTGCTGCCGTGGACGACTCCGGACGGACGGCCCTGTTACCTCAGCACCGACCGGCGCGACAGCCGGCTCTCGCTGCTCGCCGACGACGTGGAGGCGGCCCAGCTGGACTCCGGTGCGCAGGTACTCGCGGGTGCGCGGGCGGTGCTCGCGGACGCCGGGGCAGGCGAGCGCGCCGTGCGCTTCGCCCTCACCCGGGCCGTGGAGTCCCTGGGGGAGGCGCTCCGGATCGCGGAGAGCAGAGGCGAGCGGGGATAGGAAGGGTGCAGGTGCGGGATGGGGGATGGGGGATGCGAGGGCTTACGCCACCCTTCCAGGTGATACCGGCGAGGGGAATTTCAAAGTAGTTTCGAAGTCATGGCCACCGACAACGCGGCAGTGAACTTCTCCGAGCTGGTCAACAAGAACAAGCAGACGCTCGCCCGGCTCAAGAAGTCGTCGCGGCTGCTGCTGCACCGTAGAGACGGGGAGGACCTGGTCCTCACGACAGCGGCTCGGGCCGAGCAGGACCAGACCGTGGTGTCGGCCGCCACCAGGATGCTGGGCGCGATGGCGCGCCGGGAGCCCGGCAGTATGGAACTGCTCCTCGACATACTGCCGGATGCCTTTCCCTGGGCCCGCTTTCTCCCAGAGGCCGACGTCCACGCCTTCGCCGTCGAGCTGGTCGACACCATGCGGGCCGCCGACTCCGTGGGCAACAGTGCGTCGGTCGCCCAGATGCTCATCGCGTGGCAGCACACGGCCGAGATCCACTCCGACCCCGAGCTGCTGGCCGCGCTGACCAGTGACCACGGTGAGGATTATGGCCCCGTGCCGGACCCGCGGGACATCGCGTGAACGCGGGTCGCGGCGATCGCGCCGCGCCGCTGGCACCCGCAGGGCACTGGGAAGTCCGCTTCGCGGACGCGGCCTCGGCCAAGGGCTGGGAGAGCCTTGCTCAGCAGGCGCGCGAGAACACCTACCGGGCCTGGGTCATCATGCGTACGGACCCCAGGCCGGCCACCGGGACACCCCGCCACCACAGGCTCAAGGGAAGTCTGGCTCATGGCAGACACCGCGGACAGATCTGTGAGCAGTGGCAGCTCGAGGTGACCGGCGGCGGACGCGTCTGGTACCTCGTGGACACCGCGCGCGACACCTGCTGGATCACATTCGCCGGCACGGGGCATCCGCGTGCCACAGACCGCTGCTGAGAGGTCGACGCGTGCGCTGCGTGAGCGGGCGGGTACCGGATCGTCGGGGCGGTCTCAGGTGGTGAGACGGGGTGGGTGGGCGTCTCGCAGATCACGGGGCGGGGCGGTGAGGAACCGCTCGTATCTTGAGAAGATCGACGCGTAAGGCGACGCCCGCCGCACCCCGCCGCGAAGGAGCCGTACCGGATGCCCGTGTCAGCGCACCCCACGATCGAGTCGATCTACTCGCAGATCCTGCACCGCAACCCCGGCGAGACCGAGTTCCACCAGGCCGTCCGGGAGGTGCTCGGGTCGCTCGGGCCCGTGCTGGTCCAGCGGCCGGAGTTCGCCGAGGCCAAGGTCATCGAACGGATCTGTGAGCCGGAACGCCAGCTGATCTTCCGGGTGCCGTGGGCCGACGACTCCGGTGAGGTGCACATCAACCGGGGCTTCCGGATGGAGTTCAACAGCGCGCTCGGACCGTACAAGGGCGGGCTCCGCTTCCATCCGTCGGTGTCGCTCGGGATCGTGAAGTTCCTCGGCTTCGAGCAGGTCTTCAAGAACGCCCTCACCGGCATGCCCATCGGCGGCGGCAAGGGCGGCAGCGACTTCGACCCGAAGGCCCGCTCCGACGCCGAGGTCATGCGGTTCTGCCAGTCCTTCATGACCGAGCTGTACCGGCACCTCGGCGAGTACACCGACGTCCCCGCCGGAGACATCGGTGTCGGCGGCCGGGAGATCGGTTACCTCTTCGGCCAGTACAAGCGGATCACCAACCGCTACGAGTCCGGCGTCCTCACCGGCAAGGGACTCGGCTGGGGCGGCGCCCAGGCCCGTACGGAGGCCACCGGGTACGGGACGGTCCTGTTCACCGCGGAGATGCTGCGGCACCGCGGGGAGGACCTGGACGGGCAGCGCGTCTCCGTCTCCGGTTCCGGCAACGTCGCCATCTACGCCATGGAGAAGGCCCGCCAGCTCGGCGCGCACGTCATCACCTGCTCGGACTCCACCGGGTACGTGTACGACGAGAAGGGCATCGACCTCGATCTGCTCAAGCAGGTCAAGGAGGTCGAGCGGGGCCGGGTCTCGGAGTACGCGGAGCGGCGCGGCGCGCACGCGACGTTCGTCGCGGGCGCGTCCCTGTGGGAGGTGCCGACGGACGTGGCGCTGCCCTGCGCCACCCAGAACGAGCTCTCCGAGGCCGACGCGACCGCCCTCGTCCAGGGCGGCCTGAAGGCGGTCGCCGAGGGCGCCAACATGCCCACCACCCCCGAGGCCCTGCGCGTCTTCCAGCAGGCCGGCATCCCCTTCGGCCCCGGAAAGGCGGCCAACGCCGGCGGCGTCGCGACCAGCGCCCTGGAGATGCAGCAGAACGCCTCCCGCGACTCCTGGACCTTCGCGCACACGGAGCAGCGCCTCGTGGAGATCATGAAGCACATCCACGACACCTGCTACGAGACCGCCGAACGCTACGACCGCCCCGGCGACTACGTGGCCGGCGCCAACATCGCCGGCTTCGAACTCGTCGCCGAGGCGATGATCGCCCAGGGCCTGATCTGACGCGCGCACGGCCCGCGCGAACAGAAGGGGTGTGCGTCGTCGGGAAGACGATGCGCACCCCGTTCCGTCCGTGCGGGCCGTGCCGGTCGGGGCGCCGCCGTCACCGCCGGCGCCCTCGGTACCGCTACTTCACGACCGTGATCCGGTCCGCCGCCGGGACCGGGTACGGGGACGCGGCCGACGAGTTCGCCGTCAGGTAGGACTCGAAGGCGGCCAGGTCGTCGCCGCCGACGCGGACGTTCGCGCCCTTGCCGAGCTCCGTGAAGCCGTCACCGCCACCCGCGAGGAACGAGTTCATCGCGACGCGGTACGTGGCCGCCGGGTCGATCGCCGCACCGTTCAGCTTGACGGAGTCGGCGACGACACGGTCCGCGCCGGACTTCGTCAGGTCCAGGGTGTAGGTCAGGCCGCCGGAGATCTGCAGGATCTTCGGCGAGGCCTCGTTCGCCCCGCTGACCTGCTGCTGGAGCCCGGTGACGAGCTGCGCGCCGGTGAGATCCACCAGGTTCACCGTGTTCGAGAACGGCTGGACCGTGTACGCCTCTCCGTACGTCACCACCCCGTCACCCTCACTGCCGCTCGCCGTGTAGGTGAGCCCGGCCCGGATGCCGCCCGGGTTCATCAACGCCACGTCGGCCTCGGGGTCGACGGACTTGGCGTACGCGAGCTGCGCGTCGGCGATCACGTCACCGAGCGGCGACTCCGTGCCCTGGTTGCCGATCTCGCCCGCGATGTAGCCGATGGGGCGGGAGGCGATCGGCGCGGCGAGGGCGTTCCACTTCGCGATCAGGCTCGTCATGTCGGCGGCCTTGGCGACGTCACGGGTGACGACGTGGTTCGCGGACTTCACGGCCGTACGCGCGATGTCGCCGGTACGGCGGTCGTACGTCAGCGTGGTGTCCGTGTAGAGACGCCCGAAGGACGACGCCGAGGTGACCATGCGCGGGTTGCCCGCCGGGTCGTCGATCGTGCACGCGTACGCCTGGTGCGTGTGACCGGTGACCAGCGCGTCGACCTGGGGCGAGACGTTCTTGGCGATGTCGACGATCGGCCCGGAGATGCCGTCGCCGGGGCCGGGGCTGTCGCAGTCGTAGTTGTACGACGTCGAGGCCGGCACACCGCCCTCGTGGACCAGCGCGACGATCGACTTCACGCCCTGCTTGCGCAGCACCTTGGCGTACTTGTTGATCGTCTCGACCTCGTCGCCGAACTTCAGGCCCTTGACGCCCTCGGCGGACACGATGTTCGGGGTGCCCTCCAGCGTCACGCCGATGAAGCCGACCTTGACGCCGTTCTTCTTCCACACCCAGTAGGGCTTCAGGATGGGCTTGCCGGTCTTCTCGTCCGTCACGTTCGCCGCGAGGTAGGGGAAGTCGGCGCCCTCGAACTTCTGGCTGTCGTCGTAGCAGCCGTCCTCGGGGTGGCAGCCGCCGTTCTGCAGGCGGGCCAGTTCCCTGGCGCCCTCGTCGAACTCGTGGTTGCCGACGCTGGTCACGTCCAGGTCGAGCTTGTTCAGCGCGTCGATCGTCGGCTCGTCGTGGAAGAGACCCGACAGCAGCGGGGACGCGCCGACCATGTCACCGGCGCCGGCGGTAATCGAGTACGGGTGCCCCTTGCGGGCCTGGCGCAGGTGCGTGGCGAGGTACTCGACGCCGCCCGCGTCGACGGTCTTGGTGGTGCCGTCCGCCTGCTGCTCCGTCACCCGGCCGGACGAGCCGCTCGGCGGCTCCAGGTTGCCGTGCAGGTCGTTGAACGACAGCAGCTGTACGTCCTGGTAACGGCTGCTGTGACCGTGACCCGGCTTTCCGTGGCCGTGGCCCGGCTTCGCGTGGGCACTGGCGGGCATGGCGGCGGTCAGCGCACCGACGGTGGCCAGACCCGCGGCGGCGGCGAGCAGGCGATGTGTACGTCTGTGCCGGGGCGTCAGCGGCATGAGTCCCCCTGTGGGAGTTCGTGAAACGGCTGTGACTGTCGCGCAGCCTAGATTCAACGCGCGTAGCGCAACAGGGGGTTCAGGGTTACGAGCCGGTTGCCTTCGGGCGCGAAGGGGACAATCCGGGCAGGCGCCCACCCGGAGAGCTTCTCCTTCGACGCCGTGGACGAACCCGTGGGGACAAGGAGCTGGACCGGGCGACCATCGGCACCCCGGGCTACGGCCCCACCGCTGCCCCCACGGACACCGGAGGCTGATCCGGGCGGCATTGACACCACCCGTCACGGACTCGCCGGTCCACAGCTGCCCTCCGCTCCCTCCCCCGTACCCTCGTATCCATGACCAGCGACGACACCTCGACGCCCGCGCTCTCCCGCTCGATCGAGACGCTCTCCGTACTGAGTCCCGAGCAGTCCGACGCCGTGCTCGCGCTGCTCGACCGTGCCGCCCGGAACGACGGGCAGCAGGCCGTGTCCGAGCAGGGGCGGCTGCAGCTGCGGGGCGGGGCACGAGAGGGCGTACGGCATCTGCTGCTGAGGGCCGGTGAGACGCTCGTCGGTTACGCGCAGTTGGAGGACACCGATCCCGTGGAGGCGCCGGCGGCCGAGCTGGTCGTGGACCCGGGGCAGCGCGGCCGGGGGCACGGGCGGGCGCTGGGCTCCGCGCTGCTCGCCGAGTCCGGCAAGCGGCTGCGGGTCTGGGCACACGGCGGTCACTCCGCGGCCCGGCATCTCGCCCAGGTCCTCGGCCTCACCCTCTTCCGCGAACTGCGTCAGATGCGCCGCCCGTTGGTCGGCCTCGACCTGCCCGAGCCGAAGCTCCCCGAGGGTGTGTCCATCCGTGCTTTCGTGCCGGGGCAGGACGACGCGGCCTGGCTCGCGGTGAACGCCGCCGCCTTCGCCCACCACCCCGAACAGGGCTCCCTGACCCAGCGCGACCTGGACGACCGCATGGCCGCGCCGTGGTTCGACCCGGCGGGCTTCTTCCTGGCCGTGCGCGAGGGCGGCGGCGGAGACGGCAGCGAAGGCTCCGGCACGGACGCCCGCTTCCGCACCGGCTCCGGTTCCGGCTCCGGCTCCGGTTCCGGCTCCGGGGACGAACTCGTCGGCTTCCACTGGACCAAGGTCCACGCGGAGGAGCAGCTCGGCGAGGTGTACGTCCTCGGCGTGCGTCCCGGCATGCAGGGCGGCGGTCTCGGCAAGTCGCTCACCACGGTCGGCCTGCGCCATCTCGCCGCGCAGGGCCTGCCGACGGCGATGCTCTACGTCGACGCCGACAACAAGCCGGCGGTCACCGTCTACGAGCGGCTCGGCTTCGCCACCCACGAGACCGACCTCATGTACCGCACGGAGTCCTGACTTCCCATCACCGCGAAGGCCCGAGGCCTCGGGGACGTCAGCGATCCCAGGGCCTCGGGTACCGCAGCCACCCTCCGGCCTCGCGACCGCAGGGAACCGCCTCACGTACCGCAAGGGGCTTCGACCACGCCCCCGCCGCCCGAGGCCGTGTCCCCGCCTCGCGAGGCCGAATTCCCGCCGCGCCGGGTCGCTCCGCGTGTGCGCATGAGCGGCTCCTTCACGCAGTAGGCGCAGACCAGGGCCGCGACGGCCAGGACCGCGGCCCAGCGTGCGTGGGACGCGTCCCACGCGGGGTCTCCGACCGCCACGAGAAGCGAGAAATGCTCGGTGTGCCACAGACGGACGACGATCCCGGCGCCCAGCAGCGCGGCGGCCGCGGCCGTGCCCGGCTCGGTTTCGTCCGTGCGGCGGACGGCGATCGCCGCGGCGGCGAGCGCGCAGACGGCGATGGCCGCCGCCTCCAGCGTGAGGGCGCCCACCGGCGGGCGTATGCGCTCCGGCGCGAGCAGCAGCACGACCGTCCACCACAGGGCGGCGAGCGGGGCGACCAGCGCCACCCGTATCGCGACGCGGACCGGCCGTCCGGTCGGCACGGCCGCCGTGGTGTGCCGGGCGGGGTCGTCCAGCAGGAAGGCCAGGCCGAGCCCGAAGGCGAGCGCGGCGGACCTCAGCAGGTTGAGGCAGAGCCACTCCCCGGACCGGCCGGAGACGAGGCGGGTGGCCGCCGCGAGCAGCAGCCCCAGCACGGCGGCGGCCGCGAGCGCCCGCCGGGGAAGCGTCCGGCCGACGGGGCGCAGCAGGCCGGGGATCACGGTGCGCCACCGGTCGCGGCCGGTGCCGGCCCGGTCCTCACGCGCGCCCCCGGGTCCGGGCTCGAGCCCGCGTCCGCCTGCGCGGCCACCCCTGCTCCCGCTCCCGCTCCCGCTCCCGCTCCCGCTCCCGCGGTGATCCTCACGCTTCACACTCGTCACCGTCCTCCGTGTCCTTCTCCGCCTTCGGCACCGGCACGCCCAGCAGCTCCGCCGCCCGTGCCGTGGACGTCTTCGGTGAGGTCAGCTCCGACCAGTGGGCCTTCACCTTGGCGGTGACGCCGTACCGCGGCTTCTTCAGCAGCTCCTTCACGACGGTGGTCTGCTCTGCGGTCAGGGCGAGCGGGTTCGTGGGGGCCAGGATGATGGCGGGGCCCTCGTCGCTGTCGTCGAGGCGCAGGTCGCGGAACGTGGACACCGGGTCGGGCTGCCTGCCCAGCGCCAGCCACATCACCGTGACGCCGCGCGCGTCGCACACCTCGCTGCCGCTGGACTCGTCGCCCGCGACCAGGACGGAGGCGACACCGACGGCGAACTCGGGGATGCGGTTGCCGCCCCAGTCCGTGCTGACGGTGACCAGGTCCCGCGTGTGGGATCCGGAGAGCGCGGAGTCGCTGTCCAGCCCGTAGCGCGCTTCGACGCGCTGGCGGACGGTCAGCGCCCGGCCTCCGGCCGCACCCCCGGCGAGGGACTGGACCCGGTCGGCCACCGCGGCCCAGTCGGCGGTGCGGCCGGTCCACTCCGGGAAGGCGCAGAAGGTCGACCGGCCGTGCCGCACGCACGTCTGGACCTTCTCCGGGAAGCGGGACGCCTTCGCACGGGCGGCGGTGAGCTCGGAGGAGTCGCCCGGGGCCTGCCCGACGGCGCCCACGACCGTCGTGGCGAGGGCGAGGGCGGTCACCGCCCGCATCCGGACCGTACGGCCGCCGGAGACCAGCACGGCGACGCCCAGCAGGAACACGACGAGCCCGGACAGGTACAGCACGTGCCAGCCGGCCGGGCGGCCTATCAGACCGGAGGGGAGCGACGGGCCGCCCACGTCGTTGACCACGGGCGCGAGCCACCGCAGCCAGTGCGCGTCGTCCGTGCTCGCCACCGCGAGGGTGGCGAGCACGTATCCGCCGACCACGAACAGCGGGACGGCGAACGAGGTCGGCAACAGCCGCGCGAACAGCACACCGAGGGCACCGGCGAGCATGACCGCAAGCGGGCCGACGGCCAGCTCGGCGGGCGAGCCGTGGCCGACCGCGCCCGGCCGCAGCGCGGACCGGCCGAACTCGGCACCGACGACCACCGCGACGGCCAGCGCGAACGGCACGACGGAGAGGACGTGCGCCACCGTGCGCCGCCAGGGCTCGACGACCAGGACGTCGAAGTGCCCGTCGGTGCCGTGCCGGCGGGAGCGCAGGACGGCCCGGTTGACGCAGAGGAGGAGCGCGATGGCGAAGAGCAGAGGGCCGGTCTGCGTGGCCCTGTCGGCGTTCTGGAGGACGGGGAACTCGCCGCCCGTGCCTCCGACATCGCCGTCCTGGGAGCCGGAGAACATCGTCCAGGCGGTGTAGCCGATGTACAGGGCGAGGAAGAGGCACACCGGGATCTGGAGGAGCAGCTCGCGTGCCTCGAAGCGGGCCAGGGCGAGGACGGAGGCGGCGGGGCGCCGCCGGGACCCGCCGGGCTGCCGGACGCTTACGGGGGTCCCGTCGGTCACGGGGTCGACGTCGACACGCGCGTTCATGCCGGCACCTCCGCCGTCGCGCCGTCCAGCGTGAGCAGGTACCCGTCCTCCAGGGTGGGTTCGAGGAGGTCGGCGCCCTCGGGCGGGTCGCCGACGTTGCGGAAGGAGCCGGCGCCCGTACGCCAGCCGGCGCGGGCGGCGGGGTCCCGTTCCTCACTGCTCCAGACGTGGCCCGCCGCGCGGGCGGTCAGCTCGGCGGGGGTGCCCTCGAAGCGGACGCTGCCGCGGGCCATGACGATCACGCGGTGGCAGAGCATCGCGACGTCCTCGGTCTGGTGGGTGGACAGCAGGACGGTCCGCCCCTCGCCCGCCTGGGCGATCAGCTCCCTGAACCGCATGCGCTGCTCCGGGTCGAGTCCCACGGTCGGCTCGTCCAGGACGAGGAATCCGGGGTCGCCGACGAGCGAGGCGGCGAGAGCGACCCGCTGCCGCATCCCGCCGGACAGCCTCTTGAGCCGTCTGCCGCGGACGTCGGAGAGGTCGACCGCGTCCAGGAGGCGCCGCACCTCGCGGTGCCGGGTGCCGCGGTCCGACAGCTCCTTGAGGATCGCCACGTAGTCGACGAACTCGAACGCGGTGAAGTCCGGGTGGAAGCCGGGGGTCTGCGGCAGATAGCCGAGCGCGCGCCGCACCTCCTGCCGGCCTTCGGTGGTCGCGGGGTCGTGGCCGAGCACCGTGAAGGCTCCCCGGTCGGCGCGGACGGCGGTGGCCAGCACCCGGAGCAGCGTCGTCTTGCCGGCGCCGTTGGGGCCCAGCAGCCCGGTGACACCGTGGCCCAGCCGCAGGGACACGTCGTCGAGGGCGGCCTTGCCTCCGTACCGGAGGGTCAGGCCTTCGGCCGAGACGGTCGGGGTCATGGAGCACTCCAGGAAGAGGGTTCGGATACGTGCACGAGTGAGAGGGGGTGGGGTGGCGCGGCGGCGGAGGTCACGCGGCGCCCCCGTCCGTGAAGCCGGTGAACGGCACGTGCGCCGACACCGAGTCGAAGCGGTCGCGGGCCCGGTAGAGCAGCCCGGCGGAGAGCGCGGCCACCACGGCGGCGACGCCCTGGCCGACGGCGGTGAACGGCGCCAGGGTCTCGGTGGCCCCGGTCGTCGCCTCCGCGAAGACCAGCAGGCCGACCCATGCCCCGCCGGTCAGCGCGGGCGCGAGGACCGGCCCGAGGCGGGGCGTCAGGGCGAGCCCGGTGGCGGTGAGGGCCAGCGCGGGCAGCAGCCAGGCCAGCGCGCGCAGCCCGTAACCGGGGAGCGCGAGGGTGGCGAGCCCGTTCAGTCCGAGGCCCACGGCGAGGACGGCGACGGTGCGGATGAGCAGCAGGCGGAATCCGTGCAGCGGGGAGACGACGGCCATCTCGTACGTCGGGTCGAGCGCGGGCCCGTAGGACAGCGCGACTCCGGCGAGGGGCAGCAGCGGGGCGAGGGCGAGGAACAGGGCGGGCGAGTGCGCGGCCGGGACGGTGTTCGCCGCGACCACGGTCATCACCAGGACGGCGGCGACCGCGCCCAGCCAGGAGCGGCGCAGTACCGGTGTGGCGGTCAGCAGCCGTGCCGTGGTGTCGGTGACGCCGAGGCGCAGCAGCAGGGACTCGACGCGCCCGGGGCGCGGCGCGTCCAGCTCGGCGTCGAGCCGCTCCCAGCCCCGGTCGAGGGTGGCCTGGTCGGTGAGGCCCGCCATCGTCTCCCGGCACCGCGCGCAGGCGGCGAGGTGGGTGTCGGTGGACCAGAGGACGGGGGGCGTCAGCTCCCCTCGCGTGTACGCCCCGAGGTCGTCCTCGGGCACGTGCCACGTCGTGTCGCTGTCGCTGTCGCTCATGCCGTCGCCCTCCGTCCGCTTCCGCTTCCGCCGGTTCCCGTTCCGGGACCGATACCGGTACCGGCACCGGCACTTCTGCTGGTTCCGCTCATGCCAGCGCCTCCCGCAACTGCTTCCGGGCCCGCAGCGCCCGTGTCTTGACCGTGCCGGGCGGAATGCCGAGCAGGACGGCGGCCTCCCGGGTCGTGAGCCCGTCGATGACGGTGGCCTGGAGGACCGCCCGGAGCTCGGGCGACAGCCGGGTCAGCGCGCCGGCGAGGTCCCCGTGCTCGACGCCTGCCAGGACGCGCTCCTCGGCGGAGGCCTCGTCCCGGTGGCGCAGCCGGGCGAGCGCCTGCCGCAGCCGGCCGCGCGCCCCGTCGCCGCGCAGGGCGTCGATGAGCCGCCGTGAGCCGATGCGCCACAGCCAGCCCGCGACGTCGCCCTCCTCCCGGTACTTCGCTGTGCCGCGCCACACCGCGAGGAACGTCTCCTGCACGACGTCGTCGATGATCCCGGCGTCCGCGCAGCGCCCGCGCAGCCGCGCGGTCAGCCACGGCGCGTACCGCCGGAACAGCTCCTCGAAGGCGCGCCGGTCGGCGTCCGCCGCGACGGCACGCAGCAGCTCTCCGTCGCTTCTCGTTTCCCTCACACCCCCTCATCGGACGAGCCCCACCGATCGGTTCACGGAAACGATCACAGAAACAACAGCGGGAACGACAACGGGAACGGCAGCGGGAGAGGGAGCGGCAGTGGGTACGGCGGTGGGAACGCCAGCGAAGGCGGCCGGGGGGAACGGCAGTCGGAACGGCCCCCAGCCCACCTCCCCCACCACCGCACGGACTTGACTTCCTCTCACCCTTCCACCACCCTTTCACTACTCAATTAGTGAAAGGGTGGTGGAGAGTGGTCGAGTACCGCATCGACCGGCGTTCCGGCGTCGCCACCTACGTCCAGATCGTCCAGCAGACCAAACAGGCCCTCCGCCTCGGGCTGCTGGAACCCGGCGACAAGCTGCCCACGGCCCGCGAGGTCGTCGAAGCCACCGCCATCAACCCGAACACCGTTCTCAAGGCCTATCGCGAGCTGGAGCGCGAAGGCCTGGTCGAGGCCCGCCGGGGGCTGGGCACCTTCGTCCGCAAGGCCCTCGGCACCGCCGCCCCAGCCGACTCGCCGCTGCGCGCGGAGCTCGACGCCTGGGCCGGACGCGCCCGGGCCGCGGGGCTCGGCCGCGAGGACGCGGACGCGCTGTTCGCCTCCGTACTCGACACACACTTCCCGAAGGAGGACCAGTGAGTTCCACCGGCAGCACCCCGGCCGTCGCCCTGGAGGCGAGCGGACTCGGCAAGCGGTACGGAGGCCGGTTCGGCAGGCGCGCGACCGCGGCCCTCGACGACTGCTCGTTCCGTCTGCCCGCCGGCCGGATCAGCGCGCTGGTCGGCCCCAACGGGGCGGGCAAGTCCACCCTCCTCGCCCTCGCCGCCGGACTGCTGCGGCCCACCTCGGGCACGCTCACCGTCCTCGGCGCGCCTCCCGGCACCCACCGCGACCGGGTCTCCCATCTCTCCCAGGACAAACCGCTGTACCCGCAGCTCACCGTCGCCGAGACCCTGCGCATGGGTGCCGAGCTCAACCCGGCCCGCTGGGACGCCCGTTACGCGGCGGCCATCGTCGAACAGGGCGCACTCCACCCCGCCACCCGGGTCCGCGGCCTCTCCGGCGGCCAGCGCACCCGGGTCGCGCTCGCCCTCGCGCTGGGCAAGCGGCCCGAACTGATGCTGCTCGACGAGCCGATGGCCGACCTGGACCCGCTCGCCCGCCACGAACTGCTGGGCACCCTCATGGCGGACGCCGCCGAACGCGGTACGACGGTGCTGATGTCCTCGCACATCGTCACCGAACTCGCCGACGTCTGCGACCACCTGCTGCTCCTGGGCGGCGGCCGCATCCGGCTCGGCGGCGGCATCGACGACCTGCTCGCCGCGCACACCCTGGTGACCGGCCGCGGCACGCCCGCCGACCTCGCCCCGCACACCGTCGTCGAGTCCCGCGCCACCGGCCGCGGACTGACCGCCCTGATCCGCCGCGACGGCCCCTTCGGCGACGGCGGTCCGGCCGGTTCCGGCGAGAGCCGCGCCCACGACGGCGGTCCGTCCGGTCCAGGCGAGAGCCGTACCGACGTCAGCGGTCCGTCCGGTTCCCCCGGACAGGTCCGCGCCGGCGGCGGCTGGGAGACCGAGGAACCCTCCCTGGAGGAGCTGATCCTCGCCCACCTCCGCTCCCCCGGCACCCCGCCCCTGATCACCCCCGGCACCACCCCGGCCGACGCCCCCGTGGCGGTGCGGGCATGAGCACCGGCACCTTCACGCGTCCCGCCCCGGCGCCCGCCCGCCGCGCGTTCCCGCGCACCGGCGGCCTGGCCTGGACCGTCCTGCGCGTGCACCGGGCCGCGCTGTGGTCCTGGACGGCGTTCGTCGTCTTCACGGCGGGCCTGCTGCTGTGGCTCCTCGGGCCGGGCGCGAACGCCTCCCAGCGCGCCTTCGACACGTACGGGTACTACCCGCCCGGCGGCGTCGACTCGGACAAGTACGCCTACGACAGCCTGTTCCACGCGCCGGCCACCCTGATCGCCCTCGCCACGTTCGTCGTCCCGCTCTTCGCGGGCAGCGCGCTGATCGGCCGCGAACTGGAGTCCGGCACCGCCCGCCTCGTCTGGGCGCAGTCCGTCGCCCCCGCCCGCTGGCTCGCCGCGCGGCTCACCGTGCCCGCCGTCCTCATCACCGCCGGCACGACCCTGCTCGTCGTGCTCTACCGGATCCTGTGGGCCGCCCACAGCGGTCTGCTGATCGCCGGGTTCGCGCCCCGGGCGCTGTACTTCTCCATCGGCCCGGCCACCGTCGCCCTCCCGCTGCTCGGCCTGGCCGTCGGCGCCCTCACCGGCCTGCTGATGCGCCGCGCGCTGCCCGCCCTCGGGGTCGCCGCCGGGATCCAGTACCTGATCACCGCGTTCCGCGACCGCCTCTGGCCCCTCCAGCGCAACCCGGTCTACGGCGCACTCCCCGACCTCTCCGTGCACGGCGGAGCGCTCACCTCCGGCGGCACGCTCATCCGTGACCCGTACTGCTACGGCGACCGGAAGTGCGCCGACCGGCACGGCATCGTGGGCTACACCCGCGAGTACCTGCCCTCCCCTGACTACTGGCCCCGCCAGCTGCTGGAGACGGGCGTCCTCCTGGCCCTCACGGCGATCGTCGTGGCCGTCGCCTTCGCCGTCCTGAACAGGAGGGTGACCGCGGCATGACCAGCACCCTGCCCACCCCGCCCACTCCACTCGGCCGCCGCGCCCCCCGGCTCCCCGCCCCCGTCCGCCCGTCCGGTCCGACCTGGGCCGTACTGCGCCTGCACCGCACCGCGCTGGTCCTGTGGGGCCTGGCGCTGCTCGCCGCCGTGGTGGCGCTGGTGTGGATGTACGCGATCGGGGACGAGGCCCGCAGGGGCACCGCCGCCTGCGGCTACCCGTCCACCACGCTGCCGGGCTGCACCGCGCGGGAGGCGATCACCGCCGACGAGACGTACAGCGCCACCCTCGCCTTCGTCGGCACCGCCCTGTCCTACCTGATCCTCCCGGTCGCGGCCTGGGCAGGCGGCGCGCTCGTCGCCCACGAGCTGGAGTCCGGCACCGCCCGCCTCGCCTGGACCCAGGCCATGACCCCCACGCGCTGGCTCGCCAGCCGGCTCGCCCTCCCGGCGGCGCTGCTGACGGCCGGCACCACCGCGGTGGTCCTCCTCGTCGTCCGGGCCCAGCAGGACGGTGACCCGAACCTCGTCGGCGACTGGTACGCCCCCGACGTCTTCGTCTCCACCGGCCCGGTCGCCGTCGCCCACGTCCTCGCCGGACTCGCCCTGGGCGCGCTCGCCGGGCTGCTCACCCGCAGGACCCTCACGGGAGCGGGTTTGGCCCTCGCGGCGGCGCTGCTCCTGCACAACGCGCTGGAGTGGTTCCGCGCGAGCCTGTGGCCCGCCACCACCGTCACCGGGCCGCACGCCCTGGACCTGCCGCGCAGCGTCCAGCAGCTCGAGAACGGCGCCGTCACCGCCGGCGGCGAACGCATCGGCGACGACATGGCCTGCGTGGGCTCCGACAGCGCGGCCGACCTGCGGCGGTGCAAGGCGCGCACCGGGCTGACCGACTTCTGGGCCACCTACCACCCGAAGTCGGACTTCTGGCCTCTCCAGCTCACCGAGACGGCGGTCGTCCTCGGCGTCGCGGCGCTCGCCACCGCCGCCGCGTTCACGCTGCTGCGCCGACGCACGGCCGCCTGACCGCGGCCCGCCGCCGTACTGCGGTACGGCCGTCCGACCGCCGCACGGCCGCCTGACTCCGGTACGCCCCTCCCCTCTCTCCCCTCCCCGCGAGGGGCGTACCGCCGGGCCCGCCTCGCCGTTCGCGCGGACGATCCGGTCCGCTCCCCGTCCGCCCTCATCCGCCCCCGCCGCCCACCCTCCATCCGCTCCCCATCCGCCCCCCGCTAT
Organism: Streptomyces sp. NPDC008313; assembly: GCF_042956125.1. NCBI lineage: Bacteria > Bacillati > Actinomycetota > Actinomycetes > Kitasatosporales > Streptomycetaceae > Streptomyces > Streptomyces sp. NPDC008313. The sequence continues at coordinate 30,517 of NZ_JBIBFR010000033.1, read as the reverse complement.
CCCGCACGTCATGTCGCCGTAACCGTCGATTCAGACAAGCTTGCGAAGCTCGGCGAATGAAGCCCGCTGTGCCAGAGCCTTCGCCTCCGCCGGAGAACGAGCCCGTGCCACCGCAGGGACCCGCGGCCACGGACCGCCCCGTGCCACCGCAAGGCCCCCCGGCCACGGACCGGACCGTGCCACCGCGGGCCGCCGCTCGGACGGACGGGGCCCTGCCGACGCCGCACAGACGCCCCCGCCGCACCGTCCGCCCGGCCTCGCCGGCTCCCGCCCTCTCCGACGCGCCTGTATCGCGCCCGGCGCGGAAGAATGGTTCCATGAACCAGCCCAGCGCCCAGGCCAAGGTCCAGCACCCGCAGCCGTCCGTCGGCTCCCTCGCCGCGCACCGCCCGCACACCGTCGCGGCCGCCGTCTCCGACCTGGAGCCCGATCTCGACGCGGACCTCGACACGTACGAGGAGTCCGAGCACGACGACGCCCCCCTGCCGCAGGGACGGTTCCTCGACCGGGAGCGCAGCTGGCTCGCGTTCAACGAACGGGTGCTGGAGCTCGCCGAGGACCCGGAGACACCCCTGCTGGAGCGGGCCAAGTTCCTCGCGATCTTCGCCAGCAACCTGGACGAGTTCTTCATGGTCCGCGTGGCCGGTCTGAAGCGGCGCATCGCGACCGGTGTCGCCACCCGGTCCGCGTCCGGCCTCCAGCCCCGCGAGGTGCTGGAGATGATCTGGGCCCGCTCCCGCGAACTCATGGCCCGGCACGCCGCCTGCTACCAGGAGGACGTGTCCCCGGCGCTCGCCGAGGAGGGCATCCACCTGGTCCGCTGGAGCGAGCTGACCGAGAAGGAGCAGGCCCGCCTCTTCACGCTCTTCCGGCACCAGATCTTCCCGGTCCTCACCCCGCTCGCCGTCGACCCCGCGCACCCCTTCCCGTACATCTCGGGTCTGTCGCTGAACCTCGCGGTCGTCGTCCGCAACCCGGTCAGCGGCCACCGGCACTTCGCGCGCGTCAAGGTCCCGCCGCTGCTCTCCCGGTTCCTGGAGGCCTCCCCGGACCGCTACGTCCCGATCGAGGACGTCATCGCCGCGCACCTCGAAGAGCTGTTCCCCGGCATGGAGGTCCTGGAGCACCACACGTTCCGGCTCACCAGGAACGAGGACCTGGAGGTCGAGGAGGACGACACCGAAAACCTGCTCCAGGCGCTGGAGAAGGAGCTCATGCGGCGGCGCTTCGGCCCGCCGGTGCGGCTGGAGGTCGAGGAGTCCATCGACCGGTACGTACTCGACCTGCTGGTACGGGAGCTGAAGATCAGCGAGGCCGAGGTGTACCCGCTGCCCGGCCCCCTCGACCTGACCGGCCTGTTCGGCATCGGCGCCCTCGACCGGCCCGAGCTGAAGTACCCCAAGTACATCGCGGGCACCCACCGCGATCTCGCGGAGGTCGAGTCGGCGTCCGCTCCGGACATCTTCGCGGCCCTGCGCGAGCGCGACGTCCTGCTGCACCACCCGTACGACAGCTTCTCCACCTCCGTCCAGGCCTTCCTGGAGCAGGCGGCCGCCGACCCGGACGTGCTGGCCATCAAGCAGACGCTGTACCGGACGTCCGGCGACTCCCCCATAGTCGACGCCCTGATCGACGCCGCCGAGTCCGGCAAGCAGGTCCTCGTCCTCGTCGAGATCAAGGCGCGCTTCGACGAGCAGGCCAACATCAAGTGGGCCCGCAAGCTGGAGGAGTCGGGCTGCCACGTCGTGTACGGGCTGGTCGGCCTGAAGACCCACTGCAAGCTGTCGTTGGTGGTCCGCCAGGAGGGCGAGACGCTGCGGCGCTACTCGCACGTGGGCACCGGCAACTACCACCCGAAGACCGCCCGGCTCTACGAGGACCTGGGGCTGCTCACCGCCGATCCGCAGGTCGGCGCGGACCTGTCCGACCTCTTCAACCGCCTCTCCGGCTACTCCCGCCGCGAGACGTACCGACGGCTGCTGGTCGCTCCCCGGTCCCTGCGCGACGGGCTGATCGCCCGGATCGACAAGGAGGCGCAGCACCATCTCCTCGGGCGGCCCGCGTACGTGCGCATCAAGGTCAACTCCATGGTGGACGAGGCCATCATCGACGCCCTCTACCGGGCGTCCCAGGCCGGTGTGCCCGTCGACGTGTGGGTGCGCGGGATCTGCGCGGTGCGCCCGGGCGTGGCCGGCCTGTCCGAGAACATCCGGGTGCGCTCCGTCCTCGGCCGCTTCCTCGAACACTCCCGTGTCTTCGCCTTCGGCAACGGCGGCGAACCGGAGGTGTGGCTCGGCAGCGCCGACATGATGCACCGCAACCTCGACCGCCGGATCGAGGCCCTGGTCCGCGTCACCGACCCCGCGCACCGGGCCACCCTCAACCGGATGCTGGAGACCGGCATGTCCGACACCACCGCCTCCTGGCACCTGGGCCCCGACGGCGAGTGGACCCGGCACGCGACCGATCCGGACGGGCAGCCCCTGCGCAACGTCCAGGAGATGTTCATAGACGCCCGGAGGCGCCGGCGTGGCACAGCGACACCTTGACCCCACCGAGCCCATAGGCCCCACCGAGCCCGAGGGCCTCACCGAGCCGGTCGGCCCCACCGGGTCCGTCGGCCGTGAGCCCTTCGGCTCCGGGCCCGGCGGCGCGGACGGCGGGCCCGTGGGGGCGGACGCCCTCGCGGGCTATCTGCGGGCGCAGGCCACGGAGTTCCTGCGCTCGCTGCGGCTGCACCGGGAGGCGGGCGGGGAGAGCGGTGCGACCGGCCGGGTACGGGCCCGGGCGGGGGAGAACGGTCCGGCGGAGCCGGTCGACGCGGTGCGTGCCCTGCGCCGCTCGGCCCGCCGCATCAGCGGCACGCTGCACACCTTCCGGCCGCTGCTCGACCCGGGCTGGTCGGAGGCCATGCGGCCCGAACTGGCCTGGCTGTCCGGCACCCTGGCCCACGAGCACGCCTGCGCGGCCCGCCTCGAACGCCTCCTCACGGCCCTGCACCGGCTGTCGGGTTCCCCCGCCGTCCCGCTCCAGCCCGCCGCCGCCCCACCCGCGAGCGGCACGCTCGCCGTGGCATCGGGTGCGGCGTCCGGGAGGGCGGACCGGGGCACGTCGGCAGGCACCGCGGTGACCGGCGCGACGGCCGACGGGGGCGCGGTGACCGTCGACGGGACCCCGGTGAACGGCGGCACGGCGGCCCCCACTCCCCCCAGGGGCAGCCTCACCGTGGGCGCCGCGAAGGCGGGCGCGCTGCTGGACCGGCAACTGTCCCTCGCCAGGAGCCGGGCCCACTCCGCCGCCCTCCAGGCGCTCGGCTCCTCCCGTTTCCACGCCGTCGCGGACAGCGTGGCCGTCCTCGCCAGCGAGGTCCCGCTGACTCCGGCGGCGGCCGGCACGGATCCGCTGCCCCTCGCCGCCGCCGCCGAGGAACGGCTCCGCGACGCGGTGGCGGCCCTGCCGCTCCTGACCGCCGGGCACCCCTACAACGCGGAGGCCCTCGTCCACGGCCTGTCCCCCGACACCGCGCCGCACCCCCAGGACGCTCCCTGGCACCAGGTCCGCCTGCTGCTCCGGCTGCACCGCTACGCCCTGGAGGCCCTGCACGACGACCGTCCGGCCTCCGGCCCGCACGGCGGAGGCCCGCTGCGGCACGCGGGCGAGGCCCTCGACCGGCACCGGGACGCGGCCGAGGCCGCCGCGGCGGCGGCCTCGGCGGCCCGCACTCCGCGCATCGCCCCCGCGACGGCGTACGCCCTCGGGGTCCTCCACGCCGACCAGCGTCACGAGGTCGAGGCGGCGCGCTTCGCCTTCCAGCAGTCCTGGCTGAAGGAAGCGGTGAACTCCCGATGAGCGACGAGCACGCGGAGGCGGGAACGGAGGGGAACGGAACCGTTCTCGCGGCCGGCTGCGTCCTGTGGCGCCGCTCCCCGCTCGACGGCACCCTGCAGATCTGCCTCGTCCACCGCCCGAAGTACGGCGACGACTGGTCCCACCCCAAGGGCAAGCTGAAGCCGGGCGAGTCCGCGTGGGACGCCGCGGTGCGCGAGGTCAAGGAGGAGACCGGCCAGGACTGTGTCCCCGGGCCCGTCCTGCCCACCGCGTACTACGAGGCGAACGGCCGCCCCAAGCAGGTCAGCTACTGGGCGGCCGAGTCCCGGGGCGGCGCCTTCGTCCCGAGCCGCGAGGTGGACCGCGTGCTGTGGCTGGCCCCCGCCGCGGCCCGCCGCCGCATCACCCAGCCCCGGGACCGCGACCTGGTCGACGCCCTGCTCACGGCACTGCACCACTCCTGACCCCGCGGTCCCCCCTGCCCCCCGCGTTCCCCCTGGTCCCGCCACCCCCGCCACTCCCACCGGCCCCATCGGCCCCACCGGCCCCACCACCCCCACCGGCTCCTCCCGGTTCCTCCCGCCTCCCAGCGCCCCTTCCGGCCCCTGCCTTTCCGTGCCCCGGACGTAAGCGTTCTGTGACCTCACCGCACCGTCCGCAGGGGTTCACCCCCCGTTCACTCACGCCCATCGGCGGCTTCACCTGTTCTGCCTAATTTCGGCCTTACACGGTGCGTGGCGCGTCCTGAACGCCGCCCGCGCATCGCGCCAGACTTCGCACGCCGCCACCAGACGGGTACGGCGGCTCCTGGAAGGAACTCCCGAAAGTGAAGCTTCAGCGCATGAACCGGCGGGCCCTCACCCTCGGTGCTCTCGCGGTCTCCGGCGCACTGGCCCTCACGGCGTGCGGCTCCGACGACACCAGCGGCGGCGGTGACAGCTCCGGCGGCGCCACGGCGAAGGCGGGCAACATCAAGTGCGAGGACGCCAAGGGCCAGCTGCTGTCCAACGGCTCCTCCGCGCAGGCCAACGCCATCCAGGCCTGGACGAAGGCCTACACGGCCCAGTGCAAGGGCGTGCAGATCAACTACAAGCCCGAGGGCTCCGGTGCCGGTGTCACCGCGTTCCTCCAGGGCCAGGTCGCCTTCGCCGGCTCGGACTCCGCCCTGAAGCCCGAGGAGATCACCAAGTCCAAGGAGGTCTGCAAGGACAGCCAGGCCATCGACCTCCCGATGGTCGGCGGGCCGATCGCGGTCGGCTACAACGTCCCGGGCGTCGACAACCTCGTCCTGGACGCCAAGACCCTCGCCAAGATCTTCGACAGCAAGATCACCACGTGGGACGACGCCGCGATCAAGAAGCTGAACCCCGACGCGAAGCTGCCCGACACCAAGATCCAGGCGTTCCACCGCTCCGACGACTCGGGCACCACGGACAACTTCACCAAGTACCTGAAGGCCGCCTCCCCGGCCGACTGGAAGTACGAGGGCGGCAAGGCCTGGCAGGCCAAGGGCGGCCAGTCCGCGCAGGGTTCCTCCGGTCTGGCCCAGCAGGTCAAGCAGACCGCCGGCGCGATCTCGTACTTCGAGCTCTCCTACGCCAAGGACGGCATCAGCACGGTCGCCCTGGACACGGGTGCCGCCGAGCCGGTCGCGGCCACCGCCGACAACGCCACCAAGGCCATCTCCGAGGCCAAGGTCGTCGGCACCGGCAAGGACCTCGCCCTGGAGCTGAACTACGCGACCAAGGCCGACGGCGCCTACCCGATCACCCTGGTCACGTACGAGATCGTCTGCGAGAAGGGCAACAAGGCCGACACCCTGGCCGCCGTGAAGTCCTTCCTCACCTACACCGCGGGTGACGACGGCCAGAGCTCGCTCAAGGAACTCGACTACGCCCCGATCCCGGCCGAGATCAATACCAAGGTCCGCGAGACCGTCGCCGGCCTGAGCTGACCCAGCGTGCGGTCCGCCCGCTTCACACGAGCGGGCGGACCGCACCGTCCGGTGCACCGCCGCCTGGAACCACGGGACACGACCCCGCGGTTCCGCAGACCGGAGAACCCCATGGACATATCCACACAGCCGACCGCTCCCCCCAAGCCCACCGACCGCTCCGCCGGGGCGACGCGCACGCGCGCCGCACGCGGAGCCACCCGCCCGGGCGACCGGATCTTCCTCGGGCTCTCCCGGGGCTCCGGCATCCTGCTCCTGGTGATCATGGCTGCCATCGCGGCCTTCCTCGCCTACCGGGCCTCGCTGGTCCTCAGCAAGGACGAGGGCAACTTCCTCACCACCTTCGAGTGGGACGCCAACGCCACCCCGCCGGTCTTCGGCATCGCGGTCCTCGCCTTCGGCACGATCGTCTCCTCGGTCGTCGCCATGGCCATCGCGGTCCCCGTCGCCGTCGGCATCGCGCTGTTCCTCACCCACTACGCGCCGCGCAGGCTCGGCGGCCCCATCGCCTACGTGATCGACCTGCTGGCCGCCGTGCCGTCGATCGTGTACGGCCTGTGGGGTGCCCTCGTCCTGGTGCCGAACCTCACCGGCTTCTACGGCCGGCTCGACCGGTACTTCGGCTGGACCGGCATCTTCGAGTGGCAGGGCGGCGCCCCGCGCACCCTGCTCGCCGTCGGCATCCTGCTGGCGATCATGATCCTGCCGATCGTCACCAACGTCAGCCGTGAGGTCTTCCGGCAGGCGCCCCTGATGCACCAGGAGGCCGCCCTCGCGCTCGGGGCCACCCGCTGGGAGGTCATCCGCATGTCGGTGCTGCCCTTCGGCCGCTCCGGCGTGATCTCCGCCTCGATGCTGGGCCTGGGCCGCGCCCTCGGCGAGACGATGGCCGTCGCCACCGTCCTGTCCCCCAGCTTCTTCATCAACGCCAGCCTGCTCGACCCGGGCGGCGGCACCTTCGCCCAGAACATCGCCGCCAAGTTCAGCGAGGCGAGCGAGCAGGGCCGTGACGCGCTGATCGCCTCCGGTCTCGTGCTCTTCGTCATCACGCTGATCGTCAACGGCGCGGCTCGCGCGATCATCGCCCGCCGCAAGGAGTACTCGGGGGCCAACGCATGAGCCACGCGACCATCACCGACACGCGCCGCCCCGCCTCCTCGCTGCGCGGCGCGCGCCTGCCCAAGTGGTCCCCGTGGGCGATCGCCGCCGGCTCCGTCGCCGTCGCCGTGGCCATCGGCCTGGGCGCCGGGCTCGGCAGCACCGTCCAGCAGGGCCTGATCGCCGCGCTCCTGTTCGTCCTCGCCACGTACGGGATCGCCGCCCGCGTCGAGGGCAGGCGCCAGGCCAAGGACCGGGTCGCGACCAGCGTCGTCTGGGTCGCCTTCATCCTCGCGGTGATCCCGCTGGCCTCCCTGGTCTGGGAGACCGTCAGCCGCGGGGTGGACGTCCTCGACGGCTACTTCCTGAGCCACTCCATGGGCGTCGTCGCCGACACCGAGCCCGGCGGCGGCATCTACCACGCCATCATCGGCACCCTGGAGCAGGTCGGCATCGCCACCCTGATCTCCGTACCGATCGGCCTGCTCACCGCGATCTACCTGGTCGAGTACGGCCGCGGGGCGCTGGCGAAGGCCGTCACCTTCTTCGTCGACGTGATGACGGGTGTCCCGTCGATCGTCGCGGGCCTGTTCGTCCTCAGTTTCTGGATCCTGATCCTGGACTTCGACTACTCCGGCTTCGCCGGGTCGATGGCCCTGTCGATCCTGATGATCCCGGTCGTGGTCCGTTCCACCGAGGAGATGCTCAAGCTCGTGCCGAACGAGCTGCGCGAGGCGTCCCTCGCGCTCGGCGTCCCGAAGTGGCGCACGATCCTCAAGGTCGTCCTGCCGACGTCGGTCGGCGGCATCACGACCGGTGTGATGCTGGCCGTGGCCCGCATCGCCGGTGAGACCGCGCCCGTGCTGCTCCTGGTCTGGGGCAACCCGCTGATCAACCCGGACCCCTTCTCCGGTCCGCAGTCCTCGCTGCCGCTCTTCATCTACCAGCAGTACCAGCAGAGCGGCGGCAGCCCGGCGGCGTACGACCGGGCCTGGGCGGCGGCACTCGTGCTGATCGCGTTCATCATGATCCTCAACCTGGCGGCCCGCGGCATCGCCCGCTGGAAGGCCCCCCAGTACCGCTAGAGCGTGCCGTGCGGCGGCTTTCTCTCCTCCCCGGAGCCCCTGGGAGAGCCCGCACGGCGGCCGGCCGCTGACGCGGCCCAGCAGCGACCAGCCTTCCCCTTTCGAAAGAAGCAGTGATCCCCATGGCCAAGCGAATCGACGTCAGCGGCCTCTCCGCCTACTACGGCTCCCACAAGGCGATCGACGACATCTCCATGACGGTCGAGCCCCGCTCGGTGACGGCCTTCATCGGCCCGTCCGGCTGCGGCAAGTCCACCTTCCTGCGCACCCTCAACCGGATGCACGAGGTCACCCCCGGCGGCCGGGTCGAGGGCAAGGTGCTCCTGGACGACGAGGACCTCTACGGGCAGGGCATCGACCCGGTCGCCGTGCGCCGCACGGTCGGCATGGTCTTCCAGCGCCCGAACCCGTTCCCGACCATGTCGATCTTCGACAACGTCGCGGCGGGCCTGCGGCTGAACGGCTCGTACAAGAAGTCCGAGCTGGGCGACATCGTCGAGAAGTCCCTCAAGGGCGCGAACCTCTGGAACGAGGTCAAGGACCGCCTGAACAAGCCCGGCTCCGGGCTGTCCGGCGGCCAGCAGCAGCGGCTGTGCATCGCCCGCGCGATCGCGGTGGAGCCGCAGGTCCTGCTCATGGACGAGCCCTGCTCGGCCCTCGACCCGATCTCCACCCTCGCCATCGAGGACCTGGTCGGCGAGCTGAAGGAGCGCTTCACCATCGTCATCGTGACGCACAACATGCAGCAGGCCGCCCGCGTCTCCGACCGCACCGCCTTCTTCAACCTGGCCGCGGTCGGCCAGCCCGGCAGGCTGATCGAGATCGACGACACGGAGCGCATCTTCTCCAACCCGTCCGTCCAGGCCACCGAGGACTACATCTCCGGCCGCTTCGGCTGACCCGGTCCCCTCGCGGTGCTGCATGGCGGTGCCACCGCGAGGACACGAAAGGCCCGCTCCCCGGAATTCCGGGGAGCGGGCCTTGTGACGTACGGCCCCTGCGGCGTTCGAGGAGCGGGGCACGAAGCGGAGCCCACGGCCAGAAGCCCCACGGGGGCCGCCGCGGAGACCCGCTACAACACCGCCAGATCCACGATCCAGAAACTGACCGCCGCGACCACTCCGGCCGCCGGCATCGTGATGAACCACCCCAGGATGATGTTCCGCGCGACGCCCCAGCGCACGGCGTTCACCCGCTTCGTGGCCCCCACACCCATGATCGCCGACGTGATCACGTGCGTCGTGGAGATGGGCGCCTTGAACAGGAACGCCGTGGCGAACATGATCCCCGCACCGGTCGTCTCCGCGGCGAATCCCTGGGGCGGGTCAAGCTCGATGATCTTCCGCCCGAGCGTCCGCATGATCCGCCAGCCACCGGCGTACGTGCCCAGGGACAGCATCAGCGCGCAGACGAGCTTGACCCACACCGGGATCGGGGCGTCGGCGCTCTGCACATCGCCGATGACCAGCGCCATCACGACGATGCCCATCGTCTTCTGGGCGTCCTGCAGACCGTGACCGAGCGCCATGCCCGCCGCCGACACCGTCTGCGCGATCCGGAAGCCGCGCTTGGCCTTGTGCGGGTTGGTGCGGCGGAACAGCCACAGGATGATGCACATCACCAGATAACCGACGATCAGGCCGACGACCGGCGACAGGAACATCGGGATGATGATCTTGTCCACGACCCCGGACCAGATGACGTCCGTACCGCCCGCCAGCGCCGCGCCGACCATGCCGCCGAACAGCGCGTGGGACGAGGACGACGGAAGACCGAAGTACCAGGTGACGAGGTTCCAGATGATCGCGCCGACCAGCGCGGCGAAGAGGATGCCCATCCCCTTCGAGCCGTCGGGCGTCTCGATCAGGCCCTTGCTCACGGTGTGCGCGACACCGCTGCCGAGGAAGGCACCGGCGAGGTTCATCACCGCTGCCATGGCCAGCGCGGCCCGAGGGGTCAGCGCCCGCGTCGACACCGACGTGGCGATGGCGTTCGCCGAGTCGTGGAAGCCGTTCGTGTATGTGAATCCGAGCGCGACCCCGATGGTCACGATCAGTGCGAAGGTGTCCACGGAGCCTCAGGACTCCTTGACGGCGATGGTCTCCACCGTGTTCGCCACGTGCTCGAACGCGTCGGCCGCTTCCTCCAGCACATCCACGATCTGCTTGAGCTTCAGCACCTCGATGGCCTCGTACTTGCCGTTGAAGAGGTGGGCGAGCAGCTTGCGGTGGATCTGGTCCGCCTGGTTCTCCAGACGGTTGACCTCGATCCAGTACTCGGTGAGGTTGTCCATGGTCCGCAGGCTCGGCATGGCCTCGGCGGTCAGCTCGGCCGCCCGCGCCAGCACCTCGATCTGCTGCTCCACACCCTTGGGGAGCTCCTCGACCTGGTACAGCACGACCAGGTCGACGGCCTCCTCCATGAAGTCCATGATGTCGTCGAGCGACGAGGCCAGGTTGTAGATGTCCTCGCGGTCGAACGGCGTGATGAAGGAGGAGTTCAGCTGGTGGAAGATCGCGTGAGTGGCGTCGTCACCGGCGTGTTCGGCGGCCCGCATACGCTCTGCGATCTCGGCCCGGGCGGAGGCGTCCGCACCGAGCAGTTCCATCAGGAGCTTGGAGCCCGTGACGATGTTGTCCGCGGACGCGGAGAACATGTCGTAGAAGCTCGTCTCCCTGGGGGTCAGACGAAAGCGCACGTGGGGTCCTCGGGGTGCTTCGGTTTCGGTCAGGCTGATGCTAAGCGCATCATCCGGCCACGGCTAATGGGCCGTCTACCAGTGTCACCCATCGAAATGAGTGCTCCGGCAGGGGGTCCGCCCCGGCGTCGTTTCCGGGCTCCCTACCCGGCGAAGGCCGGAACCATATACCCTGTAGGGGTATACGTAAGTGACGTTTCCGGCACGCTCGCCGGCCGCTCCGGTGACGATCCGACGGCCGGACCGGCGCCGGGGACGGCAGCGCCGGGGCACGGCAACGGGAGGACGACGCGATGACGACCACAGAGGCCGGTGCGCCCACGCCCTCCGAGGGCCCGGCCGGGGTTCCGGCCGACAGCGGCCACGGTACTCCCGGCGACGCGTCCGGGATCGTCACCGACCACGACCGCGGCATCCACGGGTACCACCACCAGAAGGACGAGCACCTCAAACGCCTGCGCCGCATCGAGGGCCAGATCCGGGGTCTGCAGCGGATGGTCGACGAGGACGTCTACTGCATCGACATACTCACCCAGGTCTCCGCCTCCACCAAGGCGCTGCAGTCCTTCGCCCTCCAGCTCCTGGAGGAGCACCTGCGGCACTGCGTCGCGGACGCCGCGCTCAAGGGGGGCACGGAGATCGACGCGAAGGTGGAGGAGGCGACGAAGGCGATCGGCCGGCTGCTGCGCACCTGAGACGCACGGCCCGTCACGGCGGACCCGTGCCAGGGACCCGTACCGGCGGACGCGAGGGGGCGGGTCCGTACCGGCCTCGGAGTCAGGAGCGCGGTCGCTCGCGGGCGCGCTCCTCGGCCACCTTCAGCACCTTGTCGATGCTCTCCAGGCTGAGCCGCTCCTCGTCGGCCGCCGACGCGGCGATCATGAGGTCTCCGCACAGCTCGATCTCGGCGAGGGCCACGTGGTCCTGAACTGCCGTACCGCCGACCGGAGCCACGTGCATCACCTCTTTCTGCCGTCACCGACTTCCAAGAGTAGGGAGCGGTGCACACCACGCGCATGGCACGGACGGACCATTTCCAGCCCCTCAGGGACGGTCATCTTCCGGCCGCCCCGCACGGTCCGCGTCCCCGCTCACCCCTCGCCCGGCCCCTCCGTCCCGCTCTCCGTCCCCGCGCCGGTGCCGCCGTCCGTCCCCCCGTCCGTACGGCCCTCGGCTCCGCCTTCCGCGATCTCCCCGGCGTAGATGTCCCCCGCCTCGGGGAGCCGCACCTCGGCCGGCGCCCCGAAGTCGTACAGCAGGGTCGTCGAGGCCACCGCGACCGTGCCCTCGCGCTGTCCGTTGACGAAGCTGAACCGGTGCCGGACCTTGCGGACGCGCCCCTCGTCGTCGAGGTACGCGTCGAACGGCACCTCCGCCGTCGCGAACCCCTTGGCCGCCGCCCGCAGGGACGCCCGGTTGCCCGCCGACGCCTCCTTCGCGGCCAGCGCGAGATCGGCCGTCCCCCGGTAGTGCCGCACCGGCGTCCCCGCCACCTCGGTCCGGCCCACGTACGTCGCCGTCCGCGTCCCGCGCAGCAGCTCGGCCGCCGCGAACGGGTCGGTGGCGCCGCCCGTCACCAGGTTCCCGTCGGAGAGTGTCGCCGTGTCGACTCGCACCCACTTGTCGGCCGGCACGCCCGCGCCCCGGTTCTTCATGAACAGGGCACCCGGTGCGAGGAGTTCGGTGATCGGCTTGTGTTCGCTGCCCCCGGCCGGGTCCTGCGGCAGCAGCACCTTCAGCCTGCCCGTCCGCCTGCGGTAGTCGTACGTCCCCTCGCCCCGGATGGTCACCCGGGTGCCGCCGGTGGCCATCTCCATCGACGTACGGGCCTTCGAACTCCCGGCGCGCACCAGCGTGCCGGCCGCCTGGTGCAGCGTCTCGACGGCGTCGGTGCCCGCGTGCGCGCCGTCGGCGGCGGCCCCTTCGCCCGCGCAGCCGGTGGCGCCGGCCATGAGCCCCGCCACCACGGCGGCCGTCGCGACCGCTCCGCTCGTCCGCCTGTGCTGCTGCGCCACCATCGTCCGCCGACCCCCAGCCGGTCCGTCCGGGCCCTTCCGTCCCCCCGCTTAACGACGCGTGGGGGCGCCCGTCACGCGGCCGTCAGCACACGGCCGACGGCCTGCCGGGCCGTCACCGGCCGTTCACCCGGACCGGGTAGCGTGACCGGCGTGGCGCAGCGGGACGAGGGCGATGGACCCCAGGAGCACCTGACGACGACCGTGGAGCAGGGCCGCTTCTGCGTGGCCCGCTGCGTGTGCGGCTGGCGCGGCCCGGCCCGCCGCGCCCGCAGCCTGGCCCGCGCGGACGCCGACGGCCACCCGTCGGCCTGACCGGCGCCCGTCGCGCGCCGGTGCGCCGCATCCCGCCCCGGCGTACCGGGAACCTCCGGGGCCATGCGCCCGTCTCCTCCCCGGGGAGACCATGGGAGGCGCACATGCAACGGCGTAGGTTCATCGGGGCCGGCGCTGCCGGTGTGGCGGCGGCGCTGACGAGCGGCTGCAGCGGGGACGGCGACGGCGGCTCCGGCACGTCCGCCGCCGCGAAACCGGGCAGCACCGCGATCGGCACGAAGACGACCACCACCGGGGCCCGCGCCGCCGCGAACCTCACCGCGCTCTCCAGGGATCTCGACGGCGCGCTGGTCCGCCCCGGCGACCGCTCCTGGTCCACGGCCCGTCAGCTCTACAACACCCGCTTCGACTCCCTGCGCCCGAACGCCGTCGCGTACGTGGCCCACGTGCAGGACATCCGTACGACCCTGGCCTACGCCCGCGCCCACCATCTCAAGGTGGCGATCCGCAACGGCGGCCACTCCTACGCGGGCTGGTCCTCGGGCAACGGCCGCCTGATCGTCGACGTCTCCAAGCTGAACAAGGTCCGGGCGAGCGGGGGCGAGGCGGTCGTCGGCGGCGGCGCCAAGCTGATCGACGTCTACCGCGCGCTCGCGGCGAAGGGCGTCACCATCCCCGCCGGTTCCTGCCCGACCGTGGGCATATCCGGGCTCACCCTGGGCGGCGGGCACGGTGTGGTCTCCCGGGCGTACGGGCTGACCTGCGACAGTCTCGTCCAGGCGACGCTGGTCACCGCGAACGGCAGGGAGCTGGTCGCCGACTCCGGCGAGAACAAGGACCTCTTCTGGGCGCTGCGCGGCGCGGGCAACGGCAACTTCGGCGTCGTCACCGAGCTGCGTTTCAAGACCCATCCGGCGCCGCAGGGCGTCACCGCGTACATGAGCTGGCCGTGGAGCCGGGCCGCCGCCGTCCTCGGGGCGTGGCAGGAGTGGGGCCCCGACCAGCCCGACGAGATCTGGTCGTCGTGCCATCTCGCGAGCGCGGCGGGCGGCACACCGACGGTTTCCGTCGCCGCGTTCTCCCTGGGCACGTACGGCGAGCTGCAGAACGCGGTGGACCGCCTCGCCGACCGGATCGGCGCGTCCGCGACCAGCGTCTCCCTCAAGCGCCGGTCCTACGCGGACTCCATGGAGGTCTACGCGGGCTGTTCGTCCTTCCCCACGGACGCCCAGTGCCACCTCCCGGGTTCGACACCGGGCCGCTCGGCGCAGGGCGCGCTGGGCCGGGAGACCTACGCGGCCCGCTCGGACTTCTTCGACCGCTCCCTCTCGGCGGCCGGCATCCGCACGCTGCTGGGCCAGATGTCATCGGTGCGCGGGGGCGCGGGCAGCGTCGCCCTGACGGCACTCGGCGGGGCGGTCAACCGTGTCGACCCGACGGCGACGGCGTTCGTCCACCGGCGTTCGCGGATGCTGGCCCAGTACATCGCCTCGTGGCGCGCGGGCACGTCCGGCTCCACCGCCCAGTCCTGGCTCGACGCGGCCCACCGTTCCATGGCTCCCCACGCCGCGGGCACGGCCTACCAGAACTACACGGACCCCACGCTCACCGACTGGCGCCGGTCCTACTACGCCGAATCGGCCCCGCACCTGAAATCGGTCAAGTCCCACTACGACCCGGAGAACTTCTTCACCTTCCCCCAGTCGCTGTAGCCACCGCTGCGGGCCTGCGTGCCGCTTGTGGCGGCGCGGGTGGGCACAGCGGCGGCACCCCGCAGACGCCGGGCAACGAGTCACCCACCCGGCAGGGACCCGCTCACGCGGCCAGGTCCCGCTCCTCCACCCGCTCGGCCTCGCCGTCCGCCCCCACGACCGCCGCCTCCACGGAACCCCGCCCGGCGGAACTCCGCACGAGCCACCCCAGCCGCCCGGACCGCTCGACTCCCCGCACCACAGGCGTGAGCCCCGCCATGGCCACCGGCGACAGCAGCAGCGCCACCGCCGTGCCCAGGGCGAACCCGCCCACGACGTCCGTCGGATAGTGGACGCCCATGTACACCCGGCAGAAGCCCTCCAGCAGCGCCAGCCCGATACCCACGAGCCCGAACTTCCGGTTCGCCACGAACAGCGCCACGCCCATGGCCATCGTCAGCGTCGCGTGATCGCTGACGAACGAGAAGTCGTCCTTGCCGGGGACGAGGACCTCGAGTCCCCGGTGGTCCACGAAGGGCCGGGGCCGCTCCACGAAACCCCGTATCGGCACGTTCACCAGAACGGCGATCCCCGCCGCGACCGGCGCCCAGAGCAGCCCGGCCACCGACACCGCGGCGCCCTCGCCGCCCCGCCGCCGCACACTCCACCAGCACCACAGCACCAGAAGCACCATGGCGAGCGGCAGCCCGTACTCACCGACGAATTCCATGCCGCGGTCGAACCACCGCGGGGCGTCCTTGGCCAGGCCATTGATGTCGTAAAGCAGGCGGACGTCGGGGTTCGACCCGGATTCGGCGAGTCCAGCCATTGCGCTGCGGCCCCTTCGTCGTCTTCTCCCGCGGCCGCACCCTTTCGTGCGCCGCTCGATCCACCCCCGTGGTCGGTTTCCGCTCTACGACAAGGAACGCACACTCCCCTTCCTTACGTTCCACTCTCCACGGAATGATCACGCAGACGTTACCGAAGAGAGACTCATCGCCGCAGCTCAGGGGGCAGGTTCACACTGAGGTGGGCAACGCTTTCGCGCCATCCTCGGTAACGCGAGTCGCGCCGAAGTAGTCCGGGGTGTCGATGGGGTCGAAGCGGATCACCGCGCCCGGTTTCGGTGCGTCGATCATGTATCCGCCGCCCACATAAATACCGACGTGCCGGATCGCCCGTGAATTGCCGAGGTCGTCCGAGAAGAAGACGAGATCCCCGGGAAGCAGTTCCTCGCGCTTGGGGTGCTGCCCCGCGTTGTACTGGTCGTTCGCCACCCGCGGCAGCGTGACACCGACACTCTCGTACGCGGCCTTGGTCAGCCCCGAGCAGTCGAAGCGTCCGTCCTGGTCAGAGGTGCCGTTCCCGCCCCACAGATAGGGCGTGCCGAGCTTCTTCTGCGCGTACGTGATCGCCCCGGCGGCCTGCTTGGACGGGTCGACCCGGGTCACGGGCCGGGCGAAGCTCTTCGCCAGCGTCGTGATCGTCTTCACGTAGTTCTGCGTTTCGGCGTACGGCGGCACGCCGCCGTACTTGATGACGGCGTAGGCGCCGGCGTTGTACGCCGCGAGCATGTTCTCCGTCGGGTCGCCGGGGGCGTCCTTCACGTACTTCGCCAGGGAGCAGTCGTAGGAGGCGGCCGATGGAATCGCGTCATTCGGGTCCCAGACGTCGCGGTCCCCGTCGCCGTCGCCGTCGACTCCGTGCGTGGCCCAGGTCCCCGGGATGAACTGCGCCATGCCCTCGGCCTGGGCGGGACTCTTCGCCTTCGGGTTGAACCCGCTCTCCTGGTAGAGCTGGGCGGCGAGCAGCGCGGGGTTGATCGCCGGGCACAGGTTGCCCCACTTCTGCACGAGCGGCTGGTACGCGGCGGGCACGGCGCCCTTCGCGAGCCCCACGGCCCCCTGGGCGGCGCCGCCCGCGATGCCTCCGGCGGTCATGTAGACGCCGACGACGAGCAGCATCACGAACCCGAGCCCCGAGCCGACGAGAGCGGTCGCTACGATCCATGCCTTACGCACCGTCAACCACCCCTCGCCGCACGTGAGTCCGCCCACGCAAGTGTAGAGGCGGGCCCGGCGCCACGGGATGATCACGTTCAAGGAGAATCGGCACGTGGCGACCCCGCCCCAGCACCCCCTCCCGCCCCCTGGCAACCCCTTCGCCCCGCAAGGCGGTCACGCGCCGAACACGCCCCCGCAGCAGCAGGCGTACGGGCAGCCGCAAGCTCCCGGATACGGCCAGCCGCAGGCCCCCGGATACGGGCAGAACCCGGCGTACGGCGGTCACCCGGGCACCCAGCAGTACGTCTGCCGTCTCTGTGCCGCCCAGCCCGCCGGGGACATCACCATCCGTCAGCACACCGGCCTGCTCATCGCGATGCGGTTCTCGAAGATGCAGGGCCCGCTGTGCCGCTCCTGCGCGACCGCGCTCAATCGTGACATGACGGCGAAGACGCTGGCGGGCGGCTGGTGGAGCCCGTTCTCCCTCGTCGTCTTCACGCCGTTCACGCTGCTGTGGAACCTCTACTGCCACATGAAGGCGAAGAAGCTGGCGCACCCCTCGCCCTCCCCGGCCGGGATCAGGCTCGACCAGGGCAAGCTGCTGCTGCACCGGCCGATCGCCTACGTCGCCGTGATACCGGCGCTGTGGTTCTGCTGGGTCCTCGTGATGATCTTCACCCAGCCCTGACCGCGTCCTGGTAGAGACGGGCGACCGCGTCGCCCAGGACGACGCTGTAGGAGACGTCGGCGGTGTCCCCGCCCTGCTCGTGGCCGCCGATCACCCCGACGATCTCGCCGTCCCCGTTCACCCAGGGGCTGCCGCTCGTGCCGCCGGGGAAGTCGGGGCACGCGACGCGCTGCTGGCCGGCGCTGTGGACGGTCGGCCTGTTCGTACAGGTGACGGGCGTGTCGAGAGACTTCGGATACCCGGTGAGGGTCACCTCGGCCGCCCCCGTCACCCGCCCGGTGGCCAGCGCGTTACCCCCGCTGACGGCGTCCTCGACGCCCCGCCCGCCCGTGCCGCCGTCGCCCCCGGCCTCGGCGACCACCGCGAAGGCGATGTCGCTGTCCTCGTCCCGGCTCTGCTTCCACGCGTCGGCGACGTACGTCCTGCCGACCCGCCACACCCCGTACGGCGTGGCGCCGTCCCGGTAGCCGGGCGCGAAGAGCAGGGCGGCGCCGTCACCGTCCAGACAGTGCGCTGCGGTGGCGATGACGTCGTGCCGCGCGCTGTGCACCACGGAGGCGGTACAGAAGTGCCCACCGCCCTCCCGGTAGAGCACGCCCACCCGGGCGCTCGCGGCCGTCGCGGCGGCCGGCGTCGTCACCCCGAGCAGCCCGGTGCCGTCCTCGGCGGCCGCCGAGGAGGAGGACCAGGAGGACCAGGACACAGCCAGCAGCACGGCGGCGCCGTACAGGGCGCGCCGCCGTGCACCGGGGAGACGTGAGCTGCGCTTCATCCCCACCACTGTGCCCAGGCGAGCGGGGATTGTCCTGACGGAAGGCCGTGACCTGCGGGAATCACCCCGAGTCACCCCGCTGGCACTCCGCCCACAACAGCTTCCCGCCCCCGACGACGCCGCCGTCCCCGCGGGACCCCTCGAACACGTGCGCGCCCCACGCGTCCGCGCAGACCCGCACGAGGTGCAGCCCGCGTCCGCGCTCGTCCTCCTCCCGCGCCCGTGCGGGCACGGCCCCGTAACCGTCGGGCACGCGCGGATCGGAGTCCCACACGGCGACACGCAGCCGGTCCTCCCCCACGGCCCGCAACCGCAGGGCGTACGGCCCCTTCGTGTGCAGATGGGCGTTGGTCAGCAGTTCCGACGCCAGCAGTTCGGCGGTCGGCGCGAGCCCGGCCAGGCCGTGAGCGGCCAGCACGGTACGGAGCGTCGCCCGGGCGATCCCCGGTGCGCGTGGATCGTGCGGGAGTTGAAGGGTGTAGGCCCAGGACGGCGATACGGTGGCCATCGGAAGTCTCCGATCACTGAGGGAAGTTGGACGGTTGCCCAGTGACCAGGTCGCTCCGTCGAGCGGGGTGCTTCTGGGCAGCGGCGCCAGACCCAAAGTAGCGCTTCCGGATATATTCTTTAGCGCTTTCGGAACCAGAATTACTGAACCACCCGCCTGGGCGACTGGTAGTACAGAGGAGCGACGGGATGCCCGTGAGGACCAACCCGACGGCGCGTCAACTCCGTTTCGGTGCCGAGTTGCGAAAGTTGCGTGAGCGGGCAGGGCTGACCTCCACTCAGGCCGCCCAGCTCTTGGGCATGAAGCAGGCACAGGTCAGCAACATGGAAACTGGACGCCTCGGTGTGAGTGCCGAGCGTGTACGGGCCATGGCCTGCCAGTACGAGTGCCCGGACAAGTCGCTGGTCGAAGCGATCGCCGGGATGACAGGCGAGCGCAAGCGTGGATGGTGGGAGGAGTACCGGGACATCCTGCCCGCGGGCCTGCTGGACCTGGCCGAGCTGGAGCGCCACGGGACGGCACTGCGCACAGCTCACACGTCAGGCATTCCGGGTCTGCTCCAGACGACGGAGCACGCCCGCGAGGTCTTCCGCCAGGTGGTTCCCGAGCTCTCCCCTCCCGAGGTGGAGCATCGGACGTCGTTCCGCATCAAGCGACAGGCTGTCCTGTTCCACAGCCAACCGATGATCCCGTACCAGGCGGTCATCCACGAGGCAGCACTGCACATGCGGTTCGGTGGCCGGGAAGTCGCCCGCCGGCAGCTCAAGCACCTGCTCAAGATGGGCGAGCATCCCAACATCTCCATCCTGGTGATCCCGTTCGACGCGGGCGGATACCCCGGGTCGGGCCAGCCCATGTACTACGTCGAGGGTCCCGTGCCGCAGCTCGACACCGTGCAGCTGGATCAGTCGCACGGGATCGTCCTGCTGGACGCCGAGGGTCAGCTCTCGAAGTACCGCACGATCCTCGACCGCCTGACCGCTCTCAGCCTGATCGAGATCGAGTCCCGTGCCCTCATCCACACCATCATCCAGAACCTCTGAGAGGTAGCCGTGCCCATCAAGTCTTGGCAGAAGTCGACGTACTGCGGTGAGGGCGAGTCCTGTGTGCACGTGGGCGGCGACGCCACCGGAGACGCGTTGTACATAACCGAGAGCAGCGACCCGCGCTCGGTCATACTCACGGCCGCCCCCGCGGCCTTCCGCACCCTCGTCCACGTACTCAAGGAGGCCCGGACCCGTGGCTGACATCCCCCCGGACCTCGAATGGACCCGGGCCGCCCCCGAGGGCGAGACCGGACCGGGCCCGTGGATCGAACTGGCCTTCGGCGACGACGACCTCGTCTACATCCGGGAAACCAGTGACCCCACGAACATCGTCACTACCACTCAGAAGAAGTGGGACGCATTCGTGCTCGGAGTGCAGGCCGGCGAGTTCGACCACTTCGTGGAAGGCATCGATCTAGGAGACGCGTGATCTCAGGTACACGGAAACAGACACCCGGCACGACGCGGCGGACCCTTCTGACGGGCGGCGCCGCCGTCACCGCACTCGCGCTGACGGCCGGTCAGGCCCACGCGGGGAGCGCCCCGCGGACCCACGCCGGCGCACGCCTCCGGGAGCTGGAGGCGCGGCACGGCGCGAGGGTGGGCGCGTTCGCCTACAACGTGGCCACCGGCGCCTCCGTCCGGCACCGCGCGGCGGAACGTTTCCCCATCTGCTCCCTGTTCAAGACGGTAGCCGCGGGCGCCATCCTCAGGGACCTGGACCGGCACGGCGAGGTCCTGGCGAAGCGCATCCACTACACGGACGCGGACATGGTCGAGGAGAACTCGCCGATCACGAGCAAACCGGAGAACCGCGCTGCCGGGATGACGGTCGCGGAACTGGCCGACGCGGCGATCCGCTACAGCGACAACACGGCGGGCAACCTCATGCTGCGCGAGCTGGGCGGGCCGAGGGCGATCACCCGCTTCTGCCGCTCGCTGGGGGACACCAGGACCCGCCTGGACCGCTGGGAGCCGTTGCTGAACACGTGCGAGCCGTGGCGGGTGGAGGACACGACGACCCCGGCGTCCCTCGCCGGCACGTACGCCCGGCTGGTCCTCGGCGACGCGCTGAACCCCGCGGACCGCGAACGGCTGACGGGGTGGCTCCTGAACAACACGACCAGTGACGACCGCTTCAGAAAGGGACTGCCCGCGGACTGGACGGTCGCCGACAAGACGGGCGGAGGCGACTACGGGACGAACAACAACGCGGGGATCGCCTGGACGCCGGACGGCACCCCGATCGTGCTGGCCGTCCTCACCACGAAGCCGGACCCCGATGCACCCGCCGACAACCCGCTGGTCGCCGCGGCCGCCGGGATCCTGGCGGGGGCGGTGACCTGACGCCGGGTCACCCATAAGCGGGGCTTCCGCATCCGGCAGACTCTTCGTTGCCCGGCGTGACACTCCGTGATACACAGAGTGACCATACGATTCTTCACACACCGGCCCGCGTGGCCCACCGGGGCTTCACGCGGGCCGGTGGCAAGAGATTCGCGCGAAACCCGCCAATCGATGACGCCAAGTCGACATACGACAGCGTCATTGTCGGCGACAATGGGGCTCGACCTCTGCGCACCGTGGGCAGAGGATGCAGAACAACCCACTAGGGGCGGTGACTTACATGCTTCTTGCAGCCGAAAAGGGCGACATCACCACCATCATCGGCGGGATCGCTCCGGACTGGGGGCCCTTCGGCAGCCTGGGCAACGAGGCGCGGGTGATGATCGAGGTCGTGATGGCGGTGGCCATCCTGCTCTGCCTCGGGATCGCGATCTGGGGTGCGGCCAAACAGCGCATCGGCGCGACGGCCCTGCGCGACACCTTCAGTGCCGAACAGGGGAAGGGCCTCATCATCGCGGGCCTCACCGGAGTCTTCATCATCGGATCCCTCGGCACGCTGTTCACCATCGTGTACGGCATGGCTGTCTAGGCCGGCCGCCGGATCGGCGCACCGTCAGTTTCCGGCCGGTCCCGTCCGGCCCCCACCACCCACCCGTCCGTCGCGCCCACCGGCTGAGGTTGCGTTTCCCTGATGTCGAGTCACCACACCGCGCCCGCGCGGGAACCAGCACGGCTACCGTCGTACTGTCACGCGTTTCGGTACGAGGTCGAGGGGGCGTCCGCGGCATGAGCCATGGTGACGACTACGGCGACTCCGGACGCCCTGACGAAGGGGCCTACGGCGGGTCCGGCCACACCCGCACCCGCCTCCCCGACGACGGAACCGACGCCTACGGCGACGCGCGCCGCGCCCGTACGCGCTCCTCGTCACGCAGCCTCGTGACCGTCGTGGGCGTCGTCGTCCTCCTCATCGCCGCGATCGCCTTCGCGAACCGCGGAGGCGGCGGCGACGACACCTCGGACGACACGGGCGGCAGCAAGCCGGAAACGGCCCCGACAGCGGCCTCCGGCGACAAGCCGGTGAGAACGACGACGGGCGGCATCCCGTCGGGCTACAGCCACACCCGTAAGGGTGCGCAGAGCGCTGGCGCCAACTACGCCGTGGCGCTGGGTTCCGACGCCATGTTCAACACGGCTCAACGACACGAAATCGTCGAGACCGTCGCCGCTTCCAGCAGGGTGGGTCAGCTTCAGTCCGGCTTCGACGCCGACTACTCGGCCGACCTCCTCGACAAAATCGGACTCGACGACAACGGCGAGGCGCCGTCGGGCAGCACATTCGTCAACCGCACGCTGCCCGTGGGCACCAAGGTCACGTCCTACGGCACCACGTCGGCCACCGTCGAGGTGTGGTGCAACAGCCTCTTCGGGCTTACGGGCGAGACCTCCACGAACCCCGTGACGAGCAGCTGGTTCACCGTGACCATGAAGCTGACCTGGGACGACGACTGGAAGGTCCTGGAGACCAGCCAGAAGTCCGGCCCGACCCCGGTCAACGGAGACAATCCCGTCTCGGGAAGCGACGAGATCGGTAAGGCTGTCGAGGAGTACGGAGGGTTCACCTATGCCCGGTAGCCCGCGCCGCGCGCTCAAGCTGACCGGTGTCCTGGCGGCCGTACAGACCGCGGCCGTACTGCTCGCGTCCCGAGCCTACGCCGCGCCCAAGCCGAAACCGTCCGACGACCCCTGCTCGCTGATCGCCGGCCCCGCCAAGGACTACTGCGAACGCGACGACGGCTCATCCGGCACCGGTGGCTCCACCGGAGGTGCCGGTACCGACCCCCTCACGTCCACCCTCGACCCCCTCGGCTCGCTCGCCAAGGGCTGTGCCGACGCCGCGTCCTGGACCGTCGACAAGCTCAGTGAGGCCGTGCAGGAGACGGCGAACGTCGACTTCACGAACCCGCAGTTCCTGAAGCAGTACGCGGTCGTCTTCGCCGCGTCGGCGATCCTGACGCTGCTGCTGTGGCTGCTCGCGGTCGCCAAGCGGGCGGTGCGCGGCGTGCCGTTCGCGACGGCCATGTCCGAGGCCATCGGGTTCCTGTGGCTGACGGTGCTCGCGTCGGCGTTCACACCGTTGATCCTCTACACCGTCGTCTCGGCGACCGACGGTGTCTCCGACGTGCTGTCGAAGTCGACCGGGAACCAGACGGACACGTTCTTCGGGACGTTCTCCGGGGCGCTGTCCAAGGGCAACGACATCGGCGGCGGCCCGATCATGCTGATCCTGGTGTCGCTGGTGTCGATCCTCGCGGCGGGCGTCCTCTACCTGGAGCTGTATCTGCGGGCGGTGCTCCTGTACGTCGGCGCCCTGCTCGGCGTCGTCGTGTACGCGGGGCTGGTGGACAAGAACCTGTGGGGCCACGTCCGCCGCTGGGCCGGTGTGATGATCGCAGTGATCCTGGTGAAGCCGGTGATCGTCATCGTGCTCGGCCTGGCCGGCGCCCTCGCGTCGGACGACGGTCCGGACTCGCTCGCCGCGATCGTGTCGGGCCTCGCCATCATCCTGCTGGCCATCTTCGCCAGCGCCATGATCTACCGCTTCGTCCCCGGCTTCGGCGACGAGATCGCCAACGGCCGCAACAACCGGATCATGCGCGGCGCCGAGGGGAAGGCCGCCGCCGTGATCAGTTCCCCGGCGACCCTGGTCGCCCAGGGCATCAAGACCCACAGCTCCCGCGCCGGGAGCAACGGGGGCCAAGGAGGCGGCGGCGGCCAGCCCCGCCCCGCCAACCCGGTCTCCGGCGGCGTGGCCGCGCACAGCACCCGTACGCCCTCGGGCGGCGGCGGAGCCGTCCCCTCCGCCGCGCCCCCGCCCCGTACCAGCCCGGCCAACACACCCCACGCCGGCTCACGCACCACAGGCAACAGCAGCAACAACCGCACGGGAGGTGAAGGGCGTTGACGACCGAGTCCCATGTGTCCCATCCGGTCACGCCCCGCCGTACATATCTGATCGGCCGCGCCCGGCCGAACGCGATCGTCGGCCGCAACCGCGAGTCCGGCGAGATCGCGCTGATCATCGCGGGCGCGTTCCTCGGCATGATGTGCGGACTGCTCGTCCCCGTGCTCTCCCTGCGGATCGTCCTGCTCATGGGCTTCCCGCTGCTCGCGCTGGCCGCCGTGTACGTCCCGTACAAGCGCCGCACGTTCTACAAGTGGTTCGAGATCAACCGCAGCTACAAGCGGAACCTGCGCCGGGGCACCACGTACCGCTCCGGGGCCATGGACGCCGGTACGCGCCTCGACGGCCGTGAGGTCGAGGTCGGGCCGCCGCCCGGGATCGGCCGCATCAGCTGGCTCGCCGCCCCCTTCGGACCGGACGAGATCGCCGTGCTCCTGCACGCCGACCGCCGCACGGTGACGGCCGCGATCGAGATCGAGGGACCCGGCGTCGGCCTCAGGGACAGCGAGGACCAGGAAGCCCTCGTCGACCGCTTCGGCACCCTGCTCAAGCACGTGGCGAACGGCGACGGCTTCGTCACCCGCCTCCAGATGCTCGCCCGCACGCTCCCCGCCGACCCGGACGCCCACGCCAAGGACGTCTCCGTACGCGGCGACGAGCGCGCCCCCGGCTGGCTGCGCCAGTCGTACGACCAGCTCCAGTCGATGGTGTCCACCAGCAGTGAGCAGCACCGCGCGTACCTCGTCGCCTGCATGCACTACTCGCGGGAGCTGGCCGCCGAGGCGCAGGCCATGGCCCGCGCGGCGCGCCCGCAGGGCGGCAGGAAGCTCGACCGGGACGCCGGCCTCGCCGTCGTCATGGCCCGCGAGCTGACGGACATCTGCTCCCGGCTCCAGGAAGCCGACATCCGCGTACGGCAGCCGCTCGGCCAGGGACGGCTCTCGTCGCTCGTGCACTCGATGTACGACCCGGACCACCCGATCGACCACATCCAGGCGATGACCAAGCGCAACGCCTGGCCCGCCGAGCTGGACGCCATGGAGCCCACCTACCTCCAGGCCAAGACCCGCGAGTCCAGCACCCGTGCCCCGTGGTGCCACGCCACGGCCTGGGTGAAGGAGTGGCCGATGACCCCGGTCGGCGTCAACTTCCTCGCACCGCTCCTCGTGCACACCCCGGACGTCATCCGGACCGTCGCCGTCACCATGGACCTCGAACCCACCGAGATCGCCATCGAGCGGATGCTCACCGAGAAGACCAACGACGACGCCGAGGCCAGCCGCGCCGCCAAGATGAACCGCACGGTCGACCCGCGCGACGTCGCCTCCCACAACCGGCTCGACCAGCGCGGCGAGGACCTCGCCAGCGGCGCCGCCGGCGTCAACCTCGTCGGCTACATCACCGTTTCCGCGAGAAACCCGGAGGCCCTCGCCCGCGACAAGCGGACGATCAGGGCCTCGGCCGGAAAGTCGTACCTGAAGCTGGAGTGGTGCGACCGCGAGCACCACCGCGCCTTCGTCAACACCCTCCCGTTCGCCACCGGCATCCGAAGGTAGGCCACCGCATGCGGGATCCGCTGTCCGTCCTCACGGACGCCTTCACGGCCTTCCTCTTCGGCAAGGTCGAGACGACCCGGCTTCCTGTCCGCACGTCGACAGGTCAGGCCCAGGCGGTCTACCTGCCGACCGCCGCGCCCGGCCTCGGCGACTCCGGCGTCATCATCGGCCGCGAGGTCTACTCGGGCAAGGGCTACATCTACGACCCCTTCCAGCTGTACGGGCAACAGCTCCCGGCACCGCACTGGCTGGTGCTCGGCGAGTCCGGGAACGGCAAGTCCGCGCTGGAGAAGACGTACGTCCTGCGTCAGCTGAGGTTCCGCGACCGGCAGGTCGTCGTCCTCGACGCCCAGGGCGAGGACGGCGTCGGCGAGTGGAACCTCATCGCCGAGGAGCTAGGCATAACGCCCATCCGGCTCGACCCGACGGCCGCCCTCGACATGGGCATCCGGCTCAACCCGCTCGACCCGGCGATCACGACGACCGGGCAGCTCGCCCTGCTCCGCACGATCATCGAGGTCGCGCTGGGGCACGGGCTCGACGAGCGGTCCGGCTTCGCGCTCAAGGTCGCCCACGCCTACGTGAACGAGACGATCGTCGAGCGCCAGCCCGTGCTCACCGACATCGTCGAGCAGCTGCGGCACCCCGAACCGGAGTCCGCCGAGGCGATGAACGTCGCCCTCGACGACGTCCGTGCCTGGGGCCTGGACGTCGCCCTGGTCCTCGACCGGCTCGTCGACGGCGACCTGCGGGGCATGTTCGACGGCCCGACGACCGTCGGCATCGACCTCGACGCCCCGCTGATCGTCTTCGACCTCTCCCACATCGACCGCAACTCCATCGCCATGCCGATCCTGATGGCCATCGTGGGCGTCTGGCTGGAGCACACCTGGATCCGCCCCGACCGGAAGAAGCGCATCTTCCTGGTCGAGGAGGCCTGGCACATCATCAACAGCCCCTTCGTGGCCCAGCTCTTCCAGCGGCTGCTCAAGTTCGGCCGACGGCTCGGCCTGTCGTTCGTGGCGGTCGTCCACCACCTGTCCGACGTCGTGGACGGGGCGGCGGCCAAGGAGGCGGCGGCCATCCTGAAGATGGCCTCGACCCGGACGATCTACGCCCAGAAGGCGGACGAGGCCCGGGCCACCGGGCGGGTGATCGGCCTGCCCAGATGGGCCGTCGAGATCATCCCGACGCTCACCCCCGGCATCGCGGTCTGGGACGTCAACGGCAACGTCCAGGTGGTCAAACACCTGATCACCGAGACCGAACGCCCCCTCGTCTTCACCGACCGCGCCATGACCGAGTCGTCCGTCGACCCCCGCACCGACGACGCCCTGCGCGCCGCCGAACTGGAGGCGGAGGAACGGGCGGCCGCCTTCATGGAGCAGCACCTCAGCGACTACGGCGACGCGTCCGAGTCCACGGTGGCGTGAGCGGAGTGAGGCACGTGTGGGGTGTGCGGGATGCGCGGGGCGTATGCGGCGCATGGGGCGCCGGGGTTCCGAGGCATGTGAGGGACGTAAGGGGCTGTGAGGGGACGTGAGATGAGACCCGACGAGCGCGACCGCCGCCGCGAGGGCGAACGGGGCATCCCCGACGGACTGCTGGTGGGCGCGCTGGCGTTCCTGCTCGGCATGACCCTGCTGGTGTGGTCGGCCGCGGGTCTCGCCGGCCTGCTCGCCCAGGGCGCCTGGCCCGACGGCGTCACCTTCGCCCACACCCCCCTGGCGATGCGCCACCTCATCGGCAGCCCCCACGACCTGCCCGGCGCCTGGCCGAACACCCCGGACGGACAGCTCTCCGGCTACGGGCTGTTCTGGGGCCTGTTCATCGGACAGGTCATGGTGCTGCTCGTCCTGACCGTCTTCGCCATGGGGACGATCGCCCGGTGGAGAGCGGTACGCGCGCGGCGGCGGGCGCTGGGCCAGGCGACGGCCACGGGACCGGACCTCTCCGCACCGGCCACGGACGCCGGTACGGCGGACCGGCCACCGACGACCACCGGCACCGGGACGGCGGACCGGTCACCGGCCACCGGCACCGCCACCGGCACCGGTCCGATGGAGCAGGCCGCCGCGCCCACGACCGCGTCCTCCTCACCCGCCGCCGCGCGACCGGAGGGCGCCGCTGCTGCCGTGCCCCCGTCCGCCGCCACCGTCACTGCCACTGCCACCGCGCCTGTGCCCGCGCCCGCCGACGCGCTCGGAGCGGGGCTGCCCGGCCCCGGCGGCCCCGGGAGCGGTACCGCCGGCTGGGACGGCGTCGGCGCGGCGACCATGGCCGTACCGGCCCCCCGCGGCCCCGTGGTCCTCGGCACCGCCGACACACGCCGGCCCGTCGCCATCCAGGCCGTGCGGGACGCCGAGGGCGCCGCCCTGGTCATCACCTCGGACCCGGCGGTCTGGTCGGAGACGAAGGACGCCCGGGCCAAGCTGGGCCCCGTCCTGCTCTACGACCCCTCGCACCTGTGCGACACCCCGGCCCGGCTGCACTGGTCCCCCGTGTCAGGCTGCGAGGACAAGACCACCGCCGCGGCCAGAGCGGCCGCCCTCCTCGCCCCGGTGCGCCCCACCGCGAGGATCGACAGCGCCGTCGCCGACGTCGCGGAGACGCTGATGCGCAGCTACCTCCACGCCGCCGCCGTGGAGGGCAAGGCGTTCCGCCACGTCCACCGGTGGGCGCAGGGCACCCAGGTGCAGGACGCCGTACGGGCGCTGCGGACGAACCCGAAGGCGGCGTCCGGCGCCGCGGGCGAGCTGGAGGCGGCCCTCACCTCGCACCCCGAACGCCGGGACGTGGCCACACAACTGACGGCCCGTGCCCTCTCCGCCCTCTTCACGGTCAACGTCCGCGAATCCTGCAACCCGAACCGAACTGACAGCCTCACCTTGGATTCCTTCGTCAACGAAGGGGGCACGCTTTATGTGGTCGGTGAATCTCTCGAGGACCCCAGGTCGAATCCAGGCGCGATGCCTCTGCTGACGGCCCTCGCCTCAAGCGTGGTCGAGCGCGGCCGGCGCATGGCCGAACGGTCATCCTCCGGTCGCCTCGACCCACCACTCGCCCTCGTCCTGGACGACGTGGCGGCGGTGGCCCCACTCCCCGGCCTCCCGGACCTGCTGTCCACGGGAGCGGGCCGGGGCATGCCGACCCTGGCCCTCCTGCGCTCCAGGGAGCAGAGCAGATCCCGCTGGCCGCAGTACGAGCTCCCGGTCCAGCTCCCGTCCCCCCGCCCTACGGGCGCTTGATCACATACTCCAGCTCACGAGAGTCCGGATCGCCGGGCACGGGTGTGGTCAGCCCGGTGGGGACGAAGCCCGCCTTGCGGTAGAAGGCCTCCGCGCGGGCATTCCGCTCGTGCACGAACAGCCGCACCCGCTCCAGCCCCCGCGCCCAGGACCACGCCAGGGCGGCGTCGAAGAGCACCCCGGTCATCCCGCTCCCCCGGTACTCGGGACGTACGAAGACACCGACGAGGTGCCCCTGGTCCTGCCCGACGATGCTTCCGAACGGGTCCTGGGCGTCCGCCTCCTCGACCAGCACGGTCACGGAGCCGCCCCAGACACGACCGGCGGAGCCGCCATCGGCGCCCGCACGCGAGGCGGTCGTGTCCTCCGCGATGAACTGCTGCCGCTCGCTCGCCCCTTCGGCCGCCCCGGCCGCCCGGTCCCGCCAGAACGCCTCGGGCTTCGCCGAGGCCTCCTCATAGGTCTCCAGGAACGCGAGGTGTGCGACGGGGTCCCGCAGCGCGGCGAGCCGCAGCTCCTTCACGGCAGCCCACTCATCAGCCCGGATCGCCCGGATCAAGTACTCCATGGAGGTCACCGTAATACCGGGCCGCGCCACCCCTCATCCGATATTCCGACCGGACGGTGCCTCAACCCGTTCAGGGCATCCCGGTGACCGTCGGCGCGAGGGCGACCGTCATGCTCTTCCCATTACGCACATTGATCCATGTGATCCACAGATGATCGACAGGGAGAACGCAGCATGACCAAGGTCCAACTCGACGAGCTCCGGCACGTGATACACCCCCCGGGCAAGCTCGACAGCAGGGCGGAGCACTGGGCCGGCCGCCTCTACATGCGTGCGATCTCCCTCCGCGTGACCCGGCTGATGCTGGGGACGCGTTTCTCGCCGAACCAGATCACGACCGTGATGGTCGTCGCCGGTGTGCTCTCGGGAGTCGCCCTGGTCCTGCCGGGGATCGGCGGCGCGGTGCTCTCCGTGCTCTTCATGCAGCTGTACCTGCTGCTCGACTGCGTGGACGGCGAAGTCGCCCGCTGGCGGAAACAGTTCAGCCCGCTGGGCGTGTACCTGGACCGCCTGGGCGCCTACCTCGCCGACGTCGCCGTCATGATCGGCATGGGCGTACGCGCCGCCGAGCTCGGCCTCGACTGGTACCTGGTCGCCGGCCTCGCGGCGGGTGTCGGCGTCCTTCTCCTGAAGTCGTCCTCCGACCTCGTCCATGTGGCCCGCTCGGACAGCGGCATGGAGAAGGCCACCGACCAGTCCGTCGTACCGCGCTCCAGCGGCCTCGCCCGGGTGCGCCGTCTCGCCTCGTCGATCCAGCTCCACCGCCTGTGCAACGGCATCGAGTGCACCCTGCTGCTGCTCGTGGCCGCGGTCGTCGACCTCTCGCTCGGCGATCTGACGGCGACGCGCGTCTCCACGGTGGCCGTCACCGCCATCGTGTGGCTGCTGGTGCCGGCCCACATCGTCTCGATCGTGGCCTCTTCCCGGCTGAAGTAGCGGTTGCGGAAGCCACCCTGACCGGCGGTGCCCTCCCAGGAGGGCACCGCCCTTCTTCTGCCGCAGGCAGCCGAATGAAACTGCCCCTGGAGTGCTCCCTGCTGTTGCGACCTGCTGTTCCTGGAAGGCCTCCGCAATTGCCTCTGGAACGCAGAAAACCCCCGGACCGGTTTCCCGGTACGGGGGTATTTCCACAATGATTGTTCGGCGGCGTCCTACTCTCCCACAGGGTCCC
>NZ_JBIBFR010000032.1:0-80492 GCF_042956125.1 Streptomyces sp. NPDC008313 | reverse complement strand
TCCGTCACCTACGCGGTCACCAAGCGCTACTCCACCCCGTTCGGCGGCCCCCGCGGCACAAAGGCCGGCAACTGGCCCGACGACAAGGCCTTCCTCGGCAAGCCGGCCGACGACGCGACCGGCCTGACCCACGTAGGCGCCCGCGAGTACGACCCCGGACTCGGCCAGTTCATCAGCGTCGACCCAGTGCTCACACTCGACCAGCACCAGTCCCTCAACGGCTACAGCTACGCCAACAACGCCCCAGCCACTGCGAGCGACCCCACCGGCCTGACGCGCCACCTCGACCCCGGCGGCGGCTGCGACCCAAAGACCTGCTCGAACCTCGACTGGGGCAAAGACGGCGGCAAGGGATTTCTGGATGACCTCATAGATGCTGGCGTCTATCCCAAGGGAACGGCTGTCACTGATAGCAATGGCAACACCGCCAGCGGGCAGCGCTACTCCTGCAGCGGAACCGGGCCAGCCGAAATCTGCAAGCCGATCACGGGGCCTGGAGACTCGAGCAGTAACGGCGGGAATTTTCTTTCTAGCCTCTTTGGCAGCGGCGACTTCTGGTCAAGCTTCATCGATACCATGACCGGAGCCATCGGGGTGGGAGGCGGCGCGTTCTTGGTTGCCACTGGTGTCGTCGAGTGTGGAACCGGAATTCTGTGCCCGATCGGCGCAGCTCAAATAGCGGGTGGGGCTGGGATCGCTGCTCTCGGTGCGCCCTATCTGAAATCGGGATCAGACGGGCTCGGGCAGGCGTTCCGAGAAGCACAAGGTTCTTCCGCTAGTGGCTCTACGTCTGAGGTCAATGGCGGCATGGGAAGCCTGGTAAAGGTCAACAAACCTGATGCCTCGGCGGATGAGCTAGCCGTTCGACTCAGGGGCGAGTCGCGCGTCAAATTCGAGAACGATCCGGAAGGTCGCGAATTCGACGCCGTAAGTGACACGTACGTCGCACAGGCAAAACCTGCTGGCTTCAGATTGGGGAAAAAGTTCCGCCAGCAGGCGCAAGCAACGTTCAAAATGGCCAAGACGACAGGAAGAGTTCCCTACTTTCAGTTTGACGGAGCCCCTGGAGCGGGAGTGGTCGATGCCATAAGAAGGTACTCCCAGCGTTACAACATGCCAGCAGTCATCGATACGGAACCGATTATAGTTCCGTAGAGTTGTGGACTGATGGTCGGAAGGTATGATAGGCGCATGGGGAAAACTTGGATTATGCTCCATGCGCTCGCGAGCGGTGGGAATGAATAATGTCTGTGTATGTAACCGTCCGAGGGTGGGTCGAGTTCGCTCGGGATGATTTGACTCGCGTCAAGGAAATCGTTGCGAAGAGCTCCGACGGTCATTATTCGGGAGGGTGGGGCTTTCCGGGAAAGTCGGTCAACTGGACATCATTTGCCTTTTACGGAGGTGATCTTCAGGAGGGGGATGTCTCGTGGCTGTACGATCAACTAGTCGAAATCGCAGCCCTTCCAAACTCGGGCGAGGACGACTTTGGCGTGCAAGGACTGTTCTTGGTCACGGCCGAGATGGGAGGGATGGTCGAGTGGCAGATCCGTGGTGGCGCCGTGTACGTGGTCAATTCTGACGAGCGGCATCAGTACCTCGGACCGTTCTAGCCTTACGTACCTGGGCCGGGTGGTACATCCTGAGCCGCCTCGCGCAAGGGTCTACTCGGCCGTCCCGATCGACGTTACTTCGGAGTGGCTGGAGGAAAACCGGCTGCGGTTGGGTCGCGTCCGAGCGGCTGTCTCAGCGTCCTGATGAGACTCGCAGGATGTGGTGACCTTTGCGTGACTGGAGTGATCACGGCGTCCGGGTTCAGGCGGGAGAAAAGACATAGTGACTCCATAAAGTGGGTTTTGTTGATCGCCCGGGCCGACACGGCGTGATCGACGCCATGTGGCGAGCCGGATTTCGCTCCATTCTGGAGTCTC
Organism: Streptomyces sp. NPDC008313; assembly: GCF_042956125.1. Lineage (NCBI taxonomy): Bacteria > Bacillati > Actinomycetota > Actinomycetes > Kitasatosporales > Streptomycetaceae > Streptomyces > Streptomyces sp. NPDC008313. Next base: position 78,561 of record NZ_JBIBFR010000032.1, on the reverse strand, counting down.
TGTGGAACATGAAATGTCGGAAGCTCGTCTCGCTCTTGAGCAGGACGATTTGCTCAAGCTCAGAGACTTGCTGGATGCCGGCTGTGATGTGCATGAAGAATTCAATGGGTTCACGTTGCTGCATGCTGCTGTCGATGGTGAGATCGATGGCCATGTTCAGACAGGTGAACCGCTGCATGTTGATGCTACGGCCCTTCTTCTAGCGCGTGGGGCCGACCCTCTCCGTCCCTCGCACGGAGGATCGGGAGTCTCTGCACAGCATCTCGCCCTAGTGACTGGCCATTGGCTGGCAACATCACTTTTCGATGCGTGGCTGGCCAGGGGTGGTAATCAGTAAGTGGTGGATGAATCGAGAGGGGTGGTGTGGATGACAGTAGGTCCGCGTGGCAGGGAATAGACTCAACATCGACGGAGCGGCTCATAGTGGACGTCCTGTGTCTACCGTAATATTGCCGGGGCCTCTTTATTGTTAACTTGAGCGAGGTTGCCGAGTTCAACCGAGGGTCTAGTGTCCTGAGTCGTTAATTCGTGTGCAGTATGCGGCGAGGGTGTCGAGTATGTCGTCGGCGGTCTTCGTCCAGACGAACGGCTTGGGGTTCTTGTTCCACTCGTTGATCCAGCCGCGGATGTCGCGTTCGAGTTCGGTGACGCTGCGGTGTGCCGAGCGGCGGAGTTTGCGGCAGGTCAGCTCGGCGAACCAGCGTTCGACGAGGTTGAGCCAGGACGCCGAGGTGGGGGTGAAGTGCAGGTGGAAGCGGGGGTGTCGGAGCAGCCACTTCTTGACCGGCTCGGTCTTATGGGTGGCGTAGTTGTCCAGGATCAGGTGGAGTTCGAGGTTCTTGGGGACGGCGGCGTCGATGACCTTCAGGAAGCGGAGGAACTCCTGGTGGCGGTGGCGGCGGTAGTGTTGGGCGATGACCGAGCCGGAGGCGATGTCCAGGGCGGCGAACAGGCTGGTCGTGCCGTGCCGGACGTAGTCGTGGGTCATCTTCGCCGGCGTGGTCGGTGCCATCGGCAGCACCGGTTGAGTTCGGTCCAGGGCCTGTATCTGCGACTTCTCGTCCACCGCGAGGACCAGGGCGTTCTCCGGCGGAGACAAGTAAATGCCCACCACGTCACGGACCTTGGTCACGAACTGCGGGTCGGTCGACAGCTTCCACGTCTCCACGATGTGCGGCTTGAGGCCGAACGCCCGCCAGATCCGCGAGACGGCCGACTGCGACATGCCCGCCGCCCCGGCCATCGAGCGCGTCGACCAGTGCGAATCACCCGCCGGTGGCGCCTGGCCGAGCGTCGTGGTGACCAGGGCTTCGACCTGCTCGTCCGTGATCTTCCGCGGGGCTCCCGGACGCGGCCGGTCTACCAGACCTTCCAGCCGGTCCGCGGCGAACCGGGACCGCCACTTACGCACCGTCTCCCGCGAGACACCCAGGTCATCCGCGACCTGCGCGTTCGGACGGCCCTCCGCGCACGCCAGCACGATCCTCGACCGCAGCACCAGCGCCTGAGACGCGGTCTGCTTGCGCAACCAGCCCCGCAGCACCCTGCGTTCGCAATCGGACAACTCCAGCGGCAACGGCTTCGGGCCAGGCATCACCCCACCCTACAAGCGCAAGCGAACTAACGACTCAGGACACTAGCCCGTCCTCGGGTCAGCAGTCTGGGCCCAGCGCGGCACCGCTGGCTTCGAGAACGCGATCCGCGTGACGGGAAGCTTGGTAAATCTGGGCCCGGGAGGGCGTGGGTCTGGAGCTGCCCGTCGTCGCGGGAAGGACCTGCCCCTGGCCAGCGAAATTCTTTACCGGTCAGGGGAGTGGCTGGGTGCTGTGGCGGGATCCGTGGGCGGCGGTCCTGGGCCGCAGCGAACGCCCGGTCGTGGCGGCGGCCAACGGGACCTGGTTCATCTGGGTGGTCGCGAGCCAGTCGGTCGCCACGGCCGCCGCGAGCCTGGAGCCCCACCACCCGAGCGCACACCAGGGCCTGGCCATCGTCGCGGTCTTCTCCTGGTCGGTCGGCTGCGTCCTCTACGCCGCGTCCGCGCTCTTCGTCGCCCTGCGCCTGATGCTCTACCCCCTGGAGCCCCGAGAACTCGACCCGCCGTACTGGGTCTCCATGGGCGCGGTCGCCATCACGGTGGTGGCCGGCTCACGCATCGTGGAGATGGAGAGCACTCCCATGGTCGACGCGGTACGGGGTCTGGTGGCCGGCCTGTCGGTCGTCTTCTGGTGCTTCGCGACGTGGCTCATCCCGGTCCTGGTCGCGGTCGGCGTCTGGCGCCACTGGGTCCACCGGGTGCCGCTCGCCTACGAGCCGACCTGGTGGAGCATCGTCTTCCCCCTCGGCATGTACGCCGTCGCCGGCATGTACCTGGGCCACGCCGACGACCTCCCCATCGTGGAATGGATCGGCCAGACCTGGCTCTGGGTAGCCCTGACCACCTGGGCCCTGGTCCTCCTCGCCATGCTCCACGCCCTCATCACCCCAGGCCCCCAGCCGTCCCCCAGCCCCGAGGCAGCCACCACCCCGCCCCAGGACCGGTAAGGGCCCGCTCACCGCCCCTCCTTCGGCAATTGGCAGATCTGGGCCATCCCCGCCCCCGCCAACCCCTGGTCACCGCAGCCGTGCCTGACCCAAATCTGCCAATCACCCTCGCCCTCACGCCCCGAGGGCGAGGCAGCGGGCGAGATCGGTCAGGTCGGCCAGGCGCAGCACCCGTCCGCCGAAGCCGGGCAGGGGTACGTGAAGCGACTCGGTCCAGCGCAGGGGGATGGCGTCCATGCCGTAACGGGCGCCCGCGAGGCCTCCGGTGACCGCGGCGACGGTGTCCGTGTCGCCGCCGAGGTCGATCGCCGCGCGGATCGCGTCCTCGAAGCCGCCGGTGCAGCGCAGGGCCCAGACGGCCGACCCGAGGCAGGGCCAGACCGCCCCGTTGAACTCGGTCGCCTGGTCGGGATGCCAGTCGGGGGCTAGAACGGTGGCGTAGCGCGCACGATGATCGGGATGGACAAGGCGCAGGACGCTCGGGAGTTGGCGTAGAGGATCACCGCCTTCCAACGCGACGCGCACGAGTTCGTGGAAGATCGCGGTCCCCTCCCATGCGGCGGGGTCGCCGTGAGTGAGGGCGGCGATGCGCCGGGCGGCGTCCATGGTGGCGGACTGGCCGATGGAAGCGAAGTGGACGGCTGAGGTCGACGCCCGCATCAGGGAGCCGTTGCCGGCCGCCCGCTGGTTGACCTGGAAGTGCACCGCGGCGGCGAGGTCCCAGGGCATCCCGTTGGTGAGGACATCCTCGGTCTGGAGGCCGATGTCCTTGGGCTCGCCCGCCGCCCACTGCTGAAAGCGGGCGAACATGTTCGGCAGGTCCAGCCCACCCCGCTCCAGCAGCGACTCCCCGACCAGAACAGCCATCTGTGTGTCGTCGGTGGCCTCCCCGGGGTCCCAGCCACCGCCTCCACACATCTCCCCGCCGGCCCCTAGGTTCGGGAACCTCGCGGAGAACGCGCCCGCGGGCCCGAACTCGAAGGGCCCGCCCAGCGCATCCCCCACCGCCGCCCCCACGACAACACCGAGGGCCCGCTCAATCCGCTCCACACACGCAGACTATCCGCGCCGCCCGCGTGGCAGCGTTCGGTCACCTGGCGCGGCTTGGGGGAATATTCGCACCCACCGCTCCAGCGCCACCGCCCAAGAGGCGTCGCGAAACATAGCGGCGCACTTTGTCGCTTTTTCCCAATCCATGGTGATGGCAGTTCTTTTCTTGAATGATTCCTCCAGGACTGACCAAATTTCGAGGAAATATTCATCCGATCGCCCTGCATCACCATCCCTCTGCGGGAAGCCTACTGGGATACAAAGCGGGCGAACATGTCCGGTAGGTCCGGCTACATCGAATCTCGCGCCTCGAACTCCGTCAATCCCAAAGGTGCGAAAATCGGTATCAGGTGCGCCAGGTACCAGCCGATGTCGCAGAACCGGGACGACCCCGACAGGAGCTTAGGGTTGATGCTGAGTACACAGGAAATCATGGTGCGCCCCGGGTGGAACAGGAAGTCGCCACCATGTTGCGAATCCGGGAAGAGAAGCGAAATCCCGACCATCGCGTCGTCCCGTCGGGCTTGCCCCAGCTCGGAGACGATTCCCTCCAGGTCAGGCGACTGCTCCCTCCGCCAGTCGAACAGACCGTCGTCATTCAGAAGGTAGCAGACTTCGCCATGGACGAGCGGATTCATCCCGCTTCTGAACAAGCGGCGCACAGTCAGGCCCACATCGAGCACCCGTTGAAACTCAAGATCGATATCGACTGATCTCGTCACAGAAATCCGACTCCCGGAACAGATATCGCTTTGAAACGACTTGCCATTGCATTCCCCTTTTCTCGAGCCAGCTGTGGCGAAGTCGGGTCGACGCCGGAGTCCACCGGCTCAGGCGCGGTGGCCTCCGGTCGACCGGGGCTGCCGGGGCGGCCGGGGCCTCAAGGACCTCCTGGGCTTGCGTTCCGCGCCGTCCGGCCAGAGTTGGAGGGGGCGTTTGGCGGCCACGTCTTCCATCCAGCCGAAGCAGACGATGCAGGTGCCGACGAGGATCCAGGCGAAGGCGAGGACCGGCCAGGGGCTGTTGAGGAGCCAGGAGAAGTGCATCCACATCACGTCGAAGCCCCAGAGCTGGTCCCACATCGTCGCGGCGACCAGGATGCACAGGTTGTGCCACAGGTAGATCGTCACGGCGCGTGAGTTGAGCAGGGTGATCACCCGGTCCCAGCGGCGCAGCAGGCGCGGCCACTCCGTCCAGGTGGGGCTGAAGTGCAGGAGGAGCAGGACCGTGGCGAAGGACCAGAGGGCCTGGGCGAAGGGGATCTCGTCAAGGTCGTTGCCGGGGGCGAAGCCGTGGGTCGTCGCGTACCAGAGGCCCAGGATTCCGATGACCGGGGTCACGGACGGGACGACGTAGCGAGGCAGGCGCTGGAGGATGCCCTCCTTGTGGGCCATGCCGAGGATCCAGCAGGCGCCGAAGGTGCTGAAGTCGGTGAGGGCGGAGGGGAACCGCTCGCCGGGAATCGTGAGCCAGCCGAACTCGAAGCCGGCCGACAGGGCGATCGGCATCAGGATGGTCGTCCAGGGGATGCCGCGCAGGGCCTTCAGCAGGAACGGCGAGAGCAGGACGTACCAGATGTACGCGCGGATGTACCAGAGCGGTCCGGCCATGTCGACCGGCCAGGACTCGCCGAGGAAGCCGTGGATGCCGGGCAGGGACTCCGGCGACGGCGGGTCGCTCAACGGGACGACCCAGTAGGCGAGATGGATCCACCACCAGCCGGGGTGGTCCTCGGCGCCCGGACCCCAGCCCTGGATCACCATGCCGGTGACCCCGATGGCGCCCAGCAGCCACAGCGGCGGCAGCAGGCGGCGGAGCCGGCTCCTCACCACCTGGACGGCGGGGCGCTTGAGGGAGCGGGCCATCAGGTTGCCGGCGAGGGCGAACATCACGCCTATGGACGGGAAGGCGATCGGCAGCCAGGCCCAGCCCATCAGGTGGTAGAGGACGACGCGGAAGAGGGCGATCGCGCGCAGCAGGTCGAAGTACCGGTCGCGTACGGGCCCCCGCGGGGTCTTCTCGGCGGGAGCCGGTGGTGCCGGTGGTGCCGGTTCCCCGGCGTCGTACTGCAGGACAGGTGCGGTCACGTCAGAGGCTTTCTGGGTTGCCGCGGAGCCGTCCCTGAATCCCGGGATGGTCGGTCCCTGGATGGACGGTCCGGCGTGGGTCTCGTCGTACGTGGGGCGCTGCGGCCCCGGGTTCGTCACCGGCCACGGGGCGTCGGGCGGCCACGGGGTGTCGGGCGGCCCCGGGTTCGTCACCGGCCACGGGGCGTCGGGCGGGGACGTGCTCATCCGATCGGCCTCCGGTCCATGGCGGGCCGGGGCTCCTTCGCGACCGGTGCCGGTGCCGGTGCCCCGACCACGCCCGTGCGCCGCAGCTTCTGCCAGCGCAGGCGGCCGCCGGTGAGGGCGGTGATCCAAGACTGGAGCAGGACGACGTACATCAGCTGCCGGTAGAGGATCTGCTGGAGCGGGAGCGAGATCAGGTGGGTCATGCGCTCGCGGTCCAGCCGGAAGGCGTACGCCGCGCAGACCGCCTGGATCGCCAGGACGCCCAGCCAGGCGACGACCGTCTTCCCGGTGGGGCCGAACACGACGCCGTAGAGGAGGAACACGTCGATCAGGGGCGCCAGGAGCGGTGCGACGACCATGAAGAGGGAGACCAGCGGGAGTCCGACGCGGCCGAAGCGGCCGGAGGGCCCCCGGTCGACGATGGCGCGGCGGTGCTTCCAGATCGCCTGCATGGTCCCGTACGACCAGCGGTAGCGCTGGGACCAGAGCTGCTGGACGGACTCCGGGGCCTCGGTCCACGCGCGCGCGTCCTCCGCGTAGACGACCCGCCAGCCGTCGCGGTGCAGGGCCATCGTGATGTCGGTGTCCTCGGCGAGCGTGTCGTCGCTCATGCCGCCGACGCGCTCCAGGGCCGTGCGGCGGAAGGCTCCGACCGCGCCCGGGATGGTCGGCATGCAGCGCAGCATGTCGTACATCCGGCGGTCGAGGTTGAAGCCCATCACGTACTCGATGTGCTGCCAGGCCCCGATGAGGGTGTCGCGGTTGCCGACCTTCGCGTTGCCCGCGACGGCGCCGACGCTCGGGTCGGCGAACGGCTGGACCAGCTCGCGGACGGTGGCCGGTTCGAAGACCGTGTCGCCGTCCATCATCACGATGATGTCGTGACTGGCGTTGGCGATGCCGCGGTTGAGCGCGGCCGGCTTGCCCGCGTTGAGCTGGCGCACGACACGGACGTTCGGCAGGCCCATGGCCTCCACGATCCGGGCGGTGCCGTCGCCGGAGCCGTCGTCGACGACGATGACCTCGATGGGATGCTCGCCGGCCATCAGGGAGTTGACGGTGTTCTCGATGCACTTGGCCTCGTTGTACGCGGGCACCAGCACCGACACGGGTTCGGTGACCGGGGCGGGGCCCCAGCGGAAGCCCTTGCGGCGGACGCGGCGCGCGTGCACGGCGGAGAGCAGGAGCATCAGGCCGAAGCGGGTGATGACCAGGAAGCCGATCACGGAGAGGCCGACGACGAGGACGCCGGTGGTGTCCTCGGACGCCTGGACCGCCCACACCCAGGCCCTGCCCTTCCACAGGTCGGGTCCGGTGACCGGGGTGAGCGCGCTGGGGGCGCCGAGCGCGTCGGTGAGGTTCTCGAAGGTGTAGCCCTGCTTCTGCAGACCGGGCAGGAACGCGTCCAGGGCCTGGACGGTCTGGTGCCGGTCGCCGCCGGAGTCGTGCATGAGGACGATCGCGCCCTTGCCGCCCTCGGGCGTGGCCCGGCGGATGATCTCGTCGACGCCCGGCTTCTTCCAGTCCTCGCTGTCGGTGTTGTTGACGACGGTGAGGTAGCCGCGGCTGCCGATGTACTTGGTCACGGGCCAGGACTCGTCGTCCATGGCGTCGGCGAAGGACGAGTACGGCGGCCGGAACAGGGACGTACGGACCCCGGCGGCGCCCTCCAGCGCCAGCTGGTTCTGGGACAGCTCCCAGTCGATGCGCTTCGTGGAGTGGTACGAGAGGTCGGGGTGGTTGAAGGTGTGCAGGCCGACCTCGTGGCCCTCGTCCACCATGCGCTGGACGAGATCGGGGTAGCGCGAGGCCATCGTGCCGGTGACGAAGAAGACCGCGTGGGCGTCGTGCTTCTTGAGGACGTCGAGGACCTTCGGGGTCCACTCGGGGTCGGGGCCGTCGTCGAAGGTGAGGACGAGCCGGTGGTCGGGCACCCTCAGGCTGGTCTCACGGCCGCTGCGGGTGTCGATGACGGGCCCGCCGTCGAGGATCTCCTGCGGGACCTCGCCGGTGGCCGTACCGGGGCGGATGCGGTGGTCGGCGAGGATCTCGCTGTGGACGTAGCCGCGCAGCATGAGCATCGCGACCATGGCGGCGAGGACGAGCGCGGGGAGCACGAAGCGCAGGGGCAGCCTGCGGCGGCGTGCCTGGGGAGCCGCTCGTCGGTTGCCGGTGGCGGGGTGGTGACGGCGGCTGGTGCGGGATGCCATCAGACGATGTTCTCCGGGGAAGGGGAGCTGGTCGTGCCCGGCGGCTCGACGGGAGCGGGTTCGAGGGTGCCGCCGGCGACGTTCGCCGCACTGCCGGAGGCCGCGGACGCGGACGGGCCGGGCGAGGTGGCGCCGCTGGGGTCCGCCGGGGTCGGCGGGTCGGCGACCGGGGAGGACTTGGGCGGGTCCGCGTCCTTGCTGCCCTTGGCGGGCGCGGACGTGGTCGCACGGGACGACGGCCCGGTGCCGCTGGAGGTGCCGGGCCGGACCGCGCCGCCGGAGGCACCGGGTGAGGAGCTGGCGCCCGGCGACGGTGCCGTACCGTCGCGGGCCGTCGTACCGGGGCTCGGGGTGCCTTCGGCGGAGCCGGACGGGCCGGTCGAGTCGGTGGGCAGCGGGGTGGTCTCGACCTGCCCGGCCGGCTGCTCCTCCTCCTGGCCCGGCACCGGGATCCAGGGCGCGCTGGAGTTGCCGGACATCAGGGTGGCCACGATGACGACCGCGTACACCGCGCAGGCCAGTCCGACGAGCACACCGAGACGGCGGAACGTGCGGCTGCGGCGGCCCGACTCGTCGACGAACACCGGTCCGTCCGAGCCGTCCCGGGCCGCGGCGCCCGGGGCGCCGTCGGCCTGCTGGACGAGCCAGTCCTCCAGCTGCCGGCCCGCGCCGTCGAGCTGGATGGTGACCTCGTGCGGGTCGTGGGTGTGGCCCGGCTCGTCCGACTCCTCCCAGGAGGGCCTGTCAGGCGACGGGACGAACGGCGCCTGGACGTCGGGGGGACGGCTCCCCGCGCTTCCGCCGTCGGAGCCCCGCCCACCCGGCGTCCTCCCGGACACCGGGGTCCGGCCGAGCAGCGCGGTCCCCGCGACGCCGTCCGCCGTGCCGGGCCCCCCGGCCTTCGCGGCCGCGTAGCTCCGGTCGAACTCGGAGGCGTCGATGAGCGCCCGGTCGACGTCGGACGCCTCCACGGGCGCCGGGTCGCGGGGCGGGCCCGAGGGGCGGGCCGAGCCGAAGCCGGAGGCGGAGAAGGCCGCCGTCGGGGATTCCGCGCCCGCCCCTGAAGACGGGGGCGCCTCAGGACGCGAGGACACGCCGGGAGGCGGGGGCGCCTCGGGACGCGGGAACACGTCGGGAGGCGGGGAGGCCTCAGGGCGCGAGAACACGCCGGGAGGCGGGGAGGCCTCAGGGCGCGAGAACACGCCGGGAGGCAGGGAGGCCTCAGGGCGCGAGAACACGCCGGGAGGCGGGGAGGCCTTTGGACGCGGCGGCTTCTCAGTGCGCGGGGATGCCTCGGGACGTGGGGACGCCCCAAGTTCCGTGGATACGTCGGGAGGTGGCGGTACGTCGGGAGGTGGGGACGCCTCCGGCACCGGCCGTGCCACGTCGGCCGGAGGCTGCGCTTCCGTGGGTCTCTCCCGGCCGGATTCCGCCCCGCCGCCCACCGCCGCCCAGGAAGTCGTGCTTCCGGCGGCGGCCGGCCACGTCACCTGCCGGCCGGCTCCGGAGAGGGGCGACGGGCCGACGCCGCCGGGATTCGCCCGATACCCCGGCCGACTTGATTCACGCCGGTTCGGTTGGGCGTCTTCACGCCAGATTTCCTCGCGCACGCGCATCCCCCCACGGGACAGAAAAGTGGGTGCGCGACGCGATACCGGGCATTCGCGTTTTCCGACGGACCAGGCCCCCACCCGGTCCGAGCGCCCCCCACTACCACAGTGCGCCCGGGAGCCGAATGTATCGCAGCCGGGCGCTCCGCGCGCGGTGAGTCAATGACGGCTCATCATGATGAGTGCATCTGTGGCCGGAATCCACCCATCCGAAGGACGCGTAAGCCATCCTTCCGCAGCGGACAGCTCCGTCGCGGCCCGTCTGAGGGCGTCGATCCCCGGGTGGGCCAGGCCCTCGCGCCACACCAAGGACACCGGGGACAGCGGAACCGGATCGACCAGTGGTCTCAGGACAGTTCGGGGCATGACCGGAAAGTCCACCACGGCGAGAACAGGCGTCCGCGTCTTGGCCATGATCCGCTCGAACTCGTCCACCCCGACGGCGAGCGGGGCCGGTTCCGCGATCTCTATGCCCCGCCCCTCGAAGAGGCGGGCCGCGAGGTCGGTCCACTCCAGCGTCCGGGGGTTCCCCGCGCCCGCGTACACGGTCTCGCCCGCGAGCGCGGCCAGCGGCACCGCCTCCAGCGCGGCGAGCGGATGGTCCTCGGGCAGGACGACGGCCATCGGCTCGTACCGTACGGGCTGCTGGCCGAGCCGGGCCCGGACCGCCGGGTCCAGTCCCGCGTACCGGCCGAACGACGCGTCCAGGCGGCCCGCGAGCAGTTCCGCCGCGGCGCCGGTGAGGCCGCTCTCGAAGCGCGCCATCAGCTCCAGGTCCGGGGCGAGTTCGCGGGCCCGGCCGAGGATCCGCTCGAAGACGAGCCCCGGACTGTTGACGTCGACGAGGAGCGGCCGCGCGGCCCCGGCGCCCGCGAACGCCGCGAGCAGCTCCTCCTGCGCGTCCAGCACCCGGCGCGCGTACGGCACCAGACGCTCGCCGTCCGCAGTCAGCGTCACCTGCCGGGTCGTCCGCACGAACAGCTCCGCCGCGAGCTCCCTTTCGAGACGGCGGATGTCACGGCTGAGGGCCTGCTGGGCCACGTACAGTGCCGCCGCCGCCCGTGTGAAGTGCAGCTCCTCGGCGACCGCGAGGAACGCGCGCAGCAGCCGGGGGTCGACGGACGCGCGCGCGTGGGCGGCTCGGGACGGCGGCGGGGTGGCGGGCATCCGGCGAAGGTACAGCGCGGGTGTGCCGGTCGCCACGGGGATTCACATCGCGGATGCGTCAATCGGCACGGAACAGGTGTTGGACCCCTTGATCCGCCTCGGGCGACGGTGAGGTCATGCCGTACGACGAACCCGGCGCCGCCCCGCGCTCCCGCTCCCGCTCCCGCTCCCCGCAGTCCCCCACGTGCCCCAAGTCCCCGTCCGCCACCTCAGCCTCGTCACCCTCCGCCTCCACGCCCGGGAGCGCGCCCGCGGCGAAGGGCCCGCGCAATCCCTACCGCCGTCTGTTCACCGTGCCCGGCGCCCGCGCCTTCACCGCGGGCAACCTGATCGCACGGCTGCCGATGGGGATGTTCAGCGTCAGCGCCGTCATCATGATCGCCGGGGCACGGGGGTCGTACGCGCTCGCCGGGGCCGTCACGGCGACGGGACTGGCGGCGACGGCGGTGGTCGCCCCGTGGGTCGCCCGCCTCGTCGACCGGCACGGACAGGCCCGGATCGCCGTGCCCGCCACGGCCCTCGCCGCGCTCGGCTCCCTGGCCCTGGTGCTCTGCGTGCGGTACGGGGCGCCGGACTGGACCCTGTTCGCGGCGTACGCGGCCACCGCCACGACACCCAACACCGGGGGCATGTCCCGGGCCCGCTGGGCGCACCTCCTCAAGGACGACCCCGCGGGCGTGCACACCGCGAACTCCTTCGAACAGGCCGCCGACGAACTGTGCTTCATGCTCGGCCCGGTGCTGGCGGCCTTCCTGTGCGGGGCCCTCTTCCCCGAGGCGGGCACCCTGGTCGGCGTCGTCCTGCTGATGTCCGGCGTACTGGTCTTCGCGGCCCAGCGTTCGACCGAGCCCCCCGTGCGGCGGCGTACGGCCGCCGGGTCGCCGCTCGGCGCCCCCGGGATGCCGCCGCTGCTCGCCGCGTTCCTCGCCACCGGCGCGGTCTTCGGCTCGATGGAGGTCGTCACGATCGCCTACGCGGACGCGCGGGGCCACGCGTCCGCCGCGGGAGTCGTCCTGGCGCTGCAGGCGGCCGGCTCGTGCGCGGCGGGCCTGCTGTACGGGGCGCTGAAGCCGGGCGGTCCCGCCGAGCGGCGCTTTCCCCTGTGCGTGGCGGCGATGACGGCGCTGCTGACGCTGCCCCTGCTCGCGGCGCGCCTCACCGGCTCTCTGGCCGTCCTCGCCGGGGCCCTGCTCGTCGCCGGGATGGCGACCGCGCCGACGATGGTCACCGGGATGACGCTGGTCCAGCGCCGCACCCCGGAGGGCCGGCTGAACGAGGGCATGACCCTCGCCGTGACCGGGCTCCTGGGCGGGATCGCCTGCGGTTCGGCGGCGGGCGGCTGGGCGGTAGAGCACGGGTCGGCGACGGCGGGCTACGGGGTCCCGGTCACGGCGGCCGGGGTCGCGCTGCTGATGTCGGCGGCAACGGCGTCCCGCCACCGGAAGGCGGCCACGGCCACGGCCCCGGTCACCCCGGCCGCGTAGCCGCGACCCGCGACCCGCCACCCGCGACCTGCGACCCGCGACCCGCGACCGCAGGACACGGGCTCGGGGCGCGGGGCGACGCAGCCGCGGAGCGGCCCGCCCCCGCGCATCCGCCCCGGTTCCGCGCACCCCATTGACGCGCTCACGACACACGCCTACCTTCCCCCGTCGAAGCGCTTCGACGGGAACACGGACAGGACTTGGAGCCGGTGATGCGGTCATGGTGAAGATCACGGACGTCGCGCGGCACGCCGGGGTGTCCCCCAGCACCGTCTCGTACGCCCTCAGCGGCAAGCGCCCCATCTCCTCCGAGACCCGCGAGCGCGTCGAGGCGAGCATCCGCGAGCTGGGGTACCGGCCGCACGCCGGGGCGCGAGCGCTCGCCAGCAGCCGCGCCAAGGTGCTGGCGCTGGTGGTGCCGCTGCGGGCCGGTATCCACGTCCCGGTGGTGATGCGCTTCGCGGGGTCCGTGGTGACGGCCGCGCGGCATCACGACCACGACGTGCTGCTGCTCACCCGGGAGGAGGGCGAGGAGGGGATGCGGCGGGTCGCGGACACGGCACTCGTGGACGCGCTGATCGTGATGGACGTCCAGCTCCACGACCCCCGGCTGCCGTTGCTGCGCACCCTGGACCGGCCGTCCGTGCTCATCGGCTTCCCGGCCGATCCCGCCGGTCTCACCTGCATCGATCTGGACTTCCAGGCGGCCGGCGAGCTGTGCGTCGGGCATCTGGCCGCGCTCGGGCACCGGGTGGTGGCGCTCGTCGGGTCGCCGCCCGAGGTGTACGTGCGGGAGACCGGGTTCGCGCAGCGCGTGGTGCGCGGGTTCACGGCCGCCGCCGACCGCCACGGGCTGTCCTCGTCGGTGCGCCCGTGCGGGGCCGCGCCCGGCGCGGCCCGGGCGGTCGCCGAGCGGCTGCTGCGGGAGCGGCCCGCGCTCACCGGGGTCGTGGTGCACAACGAGCCGGTGCTGGAGCCCCTCGTCGACGCGTTCGAGTCGCTCGGGCTGCGGGTGCCGGGCGATCTGTCCGTCACCGCGATCTGTCCTGACGAGCTGGCGGACGGGGCCCGCATCCCCCTCACCTCCGTCGCCGTACCGTCGGCCGAGGTGGGCGCCGGCGCGGTGGACCTGCTGATGAGGAAGCTGGCCGGCGCCACCGTCCCGGCGGCGACGCTGCTGCCGCCCCGGCTGACGGAACGGTCCAGCACGGCACGGCGGGCCGGGCTGTGACCCGGCCCGGCGCCCGCGGGCGCCGGGCCGGGACGGCGGGCCGGGACGGCGGGCCGAAGGCGGCCGGCGGCGGGGTCAGCCGAGGCCCCAGGCCCGTCCGAGCCGGTAGGCGGCGCACAGGCCGACGTCCAGGACGTAGGCGCCCGCGGTCCCGCACTGCGTGGTGCCGGTTCCCGGGTCGACGGGCTGGCCGTGGCCCATGCCGGTGACGCTGTACGTCTCCACGGCGGTGTCCCCGTTCGCGTCCCGGTAGACCCGGTGCGGGTAGCCGGCCACCGTGTCGCTGACGTCCGCGGTCCGGTCGGCGCCGTGGACGTCGGTCCACTGGGCCGTCAGGTCGGTCATGTTGACGGGCTTCACCGTGTAGTCGGCCGTGCCCTGGAAGACGGTGAGGGCCGGCCAGGGCCCGTCGTACCCGGGCCGCGCCGCCCGCACCCGGTCGCCCCACTGGGCGGCGCTCTGGGTGGCGCCGACGTACATGCACACGTACGGCGATCCCGCGGCCTGCGCGCACCCGTACGGCAGCCCGGCGACGACGCCGCCCGCGGCGAACTTCTCCGGGTACGCCGCCATCATCACGGCCGTCATGCCGCCGCCGGCGGAGAGGCCGGTGACGTAGACGCGGGAGGCGTCGCCGGAGACGTCGGCGAGCTGCCGGTCGGCCATCTGCGCGATGGAGGCGGCCTCGCCCCGGCCGCGCTCGATGTCGCCGCTCTGGAACCAGTCGAAGCACGACGACATGTTGTTCGCGGTCTGCTGCTGCGGGAGCACGACGGAGAAGCCCCACCGGTCGGCGAGATCGGTCCAGCCGCTCGCGGTGCCGTAGCCGGCCGCGTTCTGGGTGCAGCCGTGCAGGGCGACGACGACGGGCCGGCCCGCGGGCAGCCCGTCGGGGACGTAGCGGTACATCTTCAGGGCGCCGGGGTTGGTGCCGAAGCCGGTCACCTCCTGGAGCGAGGCGGCCGCGGCGCGTCCCGGGGCGAGGAGGACGGAGAGCAGGGCGGCGAGGAGTGCCACGAGGGCGACGGGCCGGAGGGAGCGGCGTGCCGCGGCTCGGGTCCGGGTGGGGGCGGTCACGGGGAGAGTGGGGGTCATGGGAGTGGGGGTCATGGGAGTGGGGGTCATGGGGAGGGACCGTAGAAGCGTGAACCACTCCCCGACATGGAGGGGGACACCACAACGCGGCCGTCGCGTGTGTGGCCGCGGTCACGCACGGAAGCCCGGAGGCCGGCGGGGAGGCGGACGCACGAAGGCCCCCTCGCCTGGTCGGCGAGGGGGCCTTCGTGCACATGGGATGAGTGGAGATGGCGGGAATCGAACCCGCGTCCAACGGTGCAGAATCAGGGCTTCTCCGTGCGCAGTTCGCTGCGATTTTCTCGGCCCCGGCGATCACGCGAACAAGTCGCCGACGGGCCCAGTCACTGTTTGATTTCCTCCCAGGTCCCGTGACCGGGCCTGGAAGTTTAGTTCCCTAGCTGATGCCAGGATCCGGGTCGGGAACAGCCCCGGGCTGACACTTCGCGAGTCGCTACTTAGGCAGCGAGGGCGAAGGAATCGCGCTTGGTGTTGGCGATTATTTTTTGCGACATATGGTTTACGAGATCATTGCCGCTTCCTCGACACGCTTCCCCTGCTTCGACAGCCGCTGTCGAAACCGATCATCCCCATGTTGATTTTTCAAACCGCGTCCCCTGCGTCGAGGGGTTCGCGCCCGCACCCGCTGTGAGGTGCTGACGCCATCGTACGTGACCGGGGCGGGCCGGTGCCAGCGTATTCCCGGCGGGCTTCCCCGGGGTGCGGCGGTCCGGCCGCGGTGTGCCGCACGGGGCTCGCGCGGGCGGTGCTACTCGCCGCGCTGCTTGCGCTTGGCCGCCGCGATGGCGCGGTCCGACTCGCGCCGGTCCTGCTTCTCGCGCAGCGTCTGCCGCTTGTCGAACTCCTTCTTGCCGCGGGCCAGCGCGATCTCCGCCTTCGCCCGGCCGTCCTTGAAGTACACGGCCAGCGGCACGATGGTGTGCCCGGTCTCCTGCGACTTCGACTCCAGCTTGTCGATCTCCTCGCGGTGCAGCAGCAGCTTGCGCTTGCGGCGCACCGAGTGGTTGGTCCAGGTCCCCTGGAAGTACTCGGGGATGTGGGCGTTGTGCAGCCACGCCTCGTTGCCGTCGATCTGGACGAACCCGTCGGCCAGCGAGGCACGGCCCTGGCGCAGCGACTTCACCTCGGTGCCGGTGAGCACGATGCCCGCCTCGTAGGTGTCGATGATCGCGTAGTCGTGGCGCGCCTTCTTGTTCTGCGCGACGATCTTGCGCTTGCCGTCCTTGGACCTGCCGGTGTCCTTGGTGCCACCCTGCTTGGGCTGCGACTCTTTCGGTACGTACATTCCCTTGGCCATAGTGCGGCCATTTTCGCACTACGAGGGGTCCCCGAGGCCACTCAATACCGTCTCGGCCCGCTGCACGGCCTCGTCGTCGGCCTCCAGGTCCGGGGTGATGCCCCGGCCGTCGACGCCGCGCCCCGACGGGGTGCGGTAGTGCCCGACGGTCAGCTCGGCCGTCGAGCCGCCGGGCAGCGGGCTCGGCATCTGGACCGAGCCCTTGCCGAAGGTCCGGGAGCCGACGACGACCGCGCGGCCGCGGTCCTGGAGGGCCCCGGTGAGCAGCTCGGCCGCGCTCATCGTGCCGCCGTCGACGAGCGTGACCAGGGGCCTGGCGGTGTCCCCGCCGCGCTCGGCGTGCAGGGCGCGCTGGTCACCCCGCACGTCGTACGTGGCGACCAGGCCGCCGTCGAGGAAGGCGGAGGCGGCGGTGACGGCCTCGGTGACCAGTCCGCCGGAGTTGCCGCGCAGGTCGAGGACGATGCCGTCCTCGCGGGGGGCGCGCGCGACGGCGTCCTTCACCCGGTCCCCGGAGCCCTTGGTGAAGGCGGCGACCTTGATCACGGTGACGGCGGAGTCGGGCCGGCGCACGGTCACGGGCTCCGTGGACAGCAGCGCCCGGCGCAGGGTCTGGCGCCACGCGCGCGTGCCGCGTTCCAGGCCCAGCGAGACGGTCGTGCCGGCGGCCGCGTCCTCGGCGTCGCCGCGCAGTAAGGAGACGACCTCGGTGACGGGCCTGCCGTCGACGTCGTGGCCGTCGACGCTGAGCAGCCGGTCGCCCTTGCGCACGCCCGCTTCGGCGGCCGGCGACCCGGACCGTACGCGGATGACCGCGATGTGCCCGTCCCCGGTGCGCGCGGCCCAGAGCCCGACGCCCGTGTACCGGCCGTCCATGGCCTCCTCGAACTCCTCGAAGTCGCCCGGCGAGTAGACGGCGCCCCAGCGGTCCCCGCTGCGGCTCACGGCCCGTTCGGCGGCCTCCACGGGGGACTTGCCGTCGGCCATGGCCTCGGCGGCGGCGTCGGCGACCGCCTGGCGGTGGCCGGCCGGGGCGGTCCGCGCGGGGGCGGAGGCCTCGCGGGCAGCGTCCGGGCCCTCGTCCGGGAGCGAGCCGGTCGCGGCGCCGGTGACGAGAACACCGGCGAAGACCATGGTCAGGGCGGCCCCGCGGCGGATGCGGCGGGGTTCGGCGAACAGGTCGGACGGGCCTGACATGCCGGTGAGTCTAGGACAACGACAAGCGCCGCACGGCGGGTTGACCGTGCGGCGCTCGTCATCGGTACGGGAGGCTTGTCACACCTTCAGGTACTTGCGCAGCGCGAAGAACGCGGCCAGGGCGGGCATCAGCACACTCGCGGCGAGGATCAGCGGCAGCTTGGTGAGCACGGCGTCCCAGCCCACGAAGTTGATCAGGTTCAGCTTCGAGGACAGCGCCATGCCGTGGTCGATGGTGAAGTACCGCCCGACGACCAGGAACACGCACGCCAGACCACCGCCGATCACTCCGGCGACGGCGGCCTCCATGATGAACGGCGCCTGGATGTAGAAGCCGGAGGCTCCCACCAGCCGCATGATGCCCGTCTCCCGGCGGCGGCTGAACGCCGAGACACGCACGGTGTTGACGATCAGCAGCAGCGCGACGATCAGCATGAGCACCATCACACCCAGCGCCGCCCGGTTCATCAGGTTCAGCAGCCCGAAGAGGTTGTCCAGGATGCCCTTCTGGTCCTGCACGGACTGCACACCGTCGCGTCCGTCGAAGGCGGTCGCGACGACCTGGTACTTCTCCGGGTCCTTCAGCTTGATCCGGTACGACTCCTGCATCTGGTCCGGCGTCAGCGAACTGGCCAGCGGGGAGTCGCCGAACTGCTCCTTGTAGTGCTTGTACGCCTCGTCCGCCGACTCGTACTCGACCTTGTCGACGACGGACATCTTCCCCAGGTCGCTCTTGATCTGGGTCTTCTGCTCGCTCGTGACCGCACCCTTGGCGCAGTTGGGGTCGGACTTCGCGTCGCTCTTGTTGCAGAGGAAGATCGAGACGTTGACCTTGTCGTACCAGTAGCCCTTCATCGTGTTCACCTGGTCGCTCATCAGGAGCGAACCGCCGAACAGGGCGAGCGAGAGGGCGACCGAGACGATGACGGCGAAGGTCATCGTCAGGTTGCGGCGGAGACCGACGCCGATCTCCGACAGGACGAACTGGGCGCGCATGGCGTCTACTCAGGCCTTTCCATGGACAGGTACGTGGCGGTCAGTGCTGGTAGCCGTAGACGCCGCGCGCCTGGTCGCGGACGAGACGGCCCTTCTCCAGCTCGATGACGCGCTTGCGCATCTGGTCCACGATGTTCTGATCGTGGGTCGCCATCACGACGGTGGTGCCGGTCCGGTTGATCCGGTCGAGCAGCTTCATGATGCCGACGGAGGTCTGCGGGTCGAGGTTTCCGGTCGGCTCGTCGGCGATCAGCAGCTTCGGCCGGTTGACGAAGGCGCGCGCGATGGCGACGCGCTGCTGCTCACCGCCGGACAGCTCACCGGGCCTGCGGTCCTCCTTGCCACCGAGCCCGACGAGGTCGAGCACCTGGGGCACGGACTTGCGGATCTCGCCGCGCGACTTGCCGATGACCTCCTGCGCGAACGCGACGTTCTCGGCGACCGTCTTGTTCGGCAGCAGCCGGAAGTCCTGGAACACGGTGCCCAGCTGGCGGCGCATGTGCGGCACCTTCCAGTTGGAGATGCGGGCGAGGTCCTTGCCCAGGACGTGCACCTGGCCGTGACTGGCCCGCTCCTCGCGGAGGATCAGCCGCAGGAAGGTGGACTTTCCGGAGCCGGAGGACCCCACGAGGAACACGAACTCTCCGCGCTCGACCTCCAGGGAGACATCCCTGAGAGCGGGGTGGTTCTGCTTGGGGTAGACCTTGGAGACGTTGTCGAATCGGATCACGGATGCACCACGGGTCGCCGGGGGTAGGTGAGCGTGACCATACGCGAACCGGGTACACGAGCGCAGTCGGCGTCCGGGGATGCGCGAGGCTTGCGCGCTTTGTCCCGGATCTGCCGCGCTTTCCCGGCCTGAATCCGGCTGCTTCTCCTGCCTAGAACGCCTCCGGAACGGGCACCACAGGGGGAGACGCGCCGAATTCCGCGGAACCTGGCACAGTGGAAGGGAACGGTTCGGGTCCGGGCGGCGTTGTAAGAGTGGAGCCCGGAGTGGACGGCCCCGAGAGATCGGCCGGTCCCCGCGAGGTCAATCAGTTCCGCGGGAGCGGTGGCGGTGTCGAGCCGCAGAGGAGGCGCGCATGACGTACGACCGATTGGTGTGCGCGAACTGCGCGGCGCCGGTGAGTGAGGGCCGCTGCGCCGTCTGCCGCGCGAACCGCGAGCGGCTGCAGCAGGAGAGCCCCCTGGCGGGACTGAGCCCCATGGCGCTGATCGCCCTGCTCGCCGTGCTGATCGCGGCGGTGGCCCTGCTCGCCCGCTAGACAGACACCCAGGACACGGTGGAGGGCCCGGAGCGGTTGCTCCGGGCCCTCCGCGCTCACTGCGTGTACCGCGCGCGGTACCGCCGCCGGGTGTCCCCGGTCAGGCTGCCGCGCCGCGGCCGCCCATGACGCGCGGCAGCAGGCGGAAGCCGATACCGCCGGCGATCATCGTGGCCGCGCCGATCAGCAGGAACGTGGTCTCGGCGGCACCCGTCTCGGCGAGCTCGCCGTCGTTCGCGCCCTGCGCACCGGTGTCCGTGGTGTCCGCACCGGTGTCGGTCAGCGCCGAGGAGCCCTCGTTCTGCTCGACGGGCTTGGAGCCGCCGCCGTCGGGGTTGGTGCCCCCGTGGCCGTTACCGCCGCCGTTGCCGTTGCCCCCGCCGTTGCCGTTGCCCGGCTCGGTCGGGTTCTCGGTGGGCTCGGTCGGGCCCGGGCCCGGGTCCGTGGGCGCCGGGTCGGTCGGCGCGGGGTCGGTCGGCGCCGGGTCGGTGGGCGCCGGGTCGGTCGGGTCGCCCGGGACGCCCGTGTCCGTCGGGGCCGGGTCGGTGGGCTCGTCGTCCACGTCCACCTGGGCGCCGATGCCGTTCTCGTCCGCGGAGACGCCCGCGTTCAGTCCGGCCACACCCACGTTGACATCGAGTGCCGAAGCGGCGCCCGCGGCGGTCAGCGAAGCGCCCGCGGCGATCACCGCACCGGCGGCTATCCGTGCGACACGGATCCGCGTCTTCTTGGTCATCTGCCTGCTACCCCCAGTAGCTGATCGTCAGTGGAGCAGCGCCCAGGGCCACGGCGTCACAGGTGGCTCACTCGCCTCCCGGTTCACATGCGCCCCGGATATACGCATGCCACCCGCCACCCTTCCCAGTTTCCAACGGACCGTCAAGGTCGTTGCGTACGCGATGTCCCGCTCCATCGCATTTGCCTGCCGTGCGGACATCTGACTGTGACGAAAACCCCAGACGTCCCTCACATGAAGAAAGCAACTGCCGCCCTTGGGGCGGCAGTTGCCTTGTCGACAAAGCGCTGGAAAAGCGGCGG
The DNA here is from genome assembly GCF_042956125.1 of Streptomyces sp. NPDC008313. Taxonomy (NCBI): domain Bacteria; kingdom Bacillati; phylum Actinomycetota; class Actinomycetes; order Kitasatosporales; family Streptomycetaceae; genus Streptomyces; species Streptomyces sp. NPDC008313. Next base: position 58,083 of record NZ_JBIBFR010000032.1, on the reverse strand, counting down.
GAATTCCCGGCCTACTTCTCCTGCTGCTTGCGCCAGCGAATTCCGGCCTCGAGGAATCCGTCGATCTCGCCGTTGAACACGGCCTCGGGGTTGCCGACTTCGCACTCGGTGCGCAGGTCCTTGACCATCTGGTACGGGTGCAGGACGTACGAACGCATCTGGTTGCCCCAGGAGTTGCCGCCGTCGCCCTTGAGGGCGTCCATCTTGGCCTGTTCCTCCTGGCGGCGCCGCTCCAGCAGCTTGGCCTGGAGCACGTTCATCGCGCTCGCCTTGTTCTGGATCTGCGAGCGCTCGTTCTGGCAGGAGACCACGATGCCGGTGGGCAGGTGGGTCAGCCGCACCGCGGAGTCGGTCGTGTTGACGCCCTGGCCGCCGGGGCCGGACGACCGGTAGACGTCGACGCGCAGCTCGGACTCGTCGATCTCGATGTGGTCGGTCTGCTCGACCACGGGGAGGATCTCGACGCCCGCGAAGGAGGTCTGCCGGCGGCCCTGGTTGTCGAACGGGGAGATGCGCACCAGGCGGTGCGTGCCCTGCTCCACGGAGAGCGTGCCGTAGGCGTACGGGACGTGCACGGCGAAGGTGGTCGACTTGATGCCGGCCTCCTCCGCGTACGACGTCTCGTAGAGCTCCGTCTTGTAGCCGTGGCGCTCCGCCCAGCGGAGGTACATCCGCTGCAGCTTCTCGGCGAAGTCGGAGGCGTCGACGCCGCCGGCCTCGGCACGGATGGTGACGACGGCCTCACGGGAGTCGTACTCCCCGGACAGCAGGGTCCGGACCTCCATCTCGTCCAGCGCCTTCTTGACGGCCGTGAGCTCGCTCTCGGCCTCGGCGCGGGTGTCCGGGTCGTCCTCCTCCTCGGCCATCTCGAAGAGCACGCTGAGGTCGTCGATCCTGCCGCGCAGGGTTTCGGCCTTGCGGACCTCCGCCTGGAGGTGGCTCAGCTTGCTGGTGATCTTCTGCGCCTCGTCCGGGTCGTCCCACAGGGACGGCGCGGCCGCCTGCTCCTCGAGCACGGCGATGTCTGCCCTCAGCTTGTCGAGGTCCAGGACGGCCTCGATCGACTCCATGGTCGAGGAGAGGGACTTGAGCTCTTCGGATACATCGACGACTGCCACGCCTCCAGCGTAACGGCAACGGCGAGCGGTCCCGCCGCCCCTGTGGGCAATCGTGCCTCCGGGGCCGCCCGCGCGCCCGCGGCTCTACGGTGTCGCGGACCGGCTGGTCTCCGGCGGGGGCGCGCCCTGGTCGTCGGCGGAGGTGGCGAGCCAGGCGCCCACCGCCGCGCCCGCGAGCAGTACCGTCGCCGCCGCCAGCGTCACCCTGCGTCGCCGCGCGGACGCGCGGTGCCGGGCGGAGCCCGGGCGGGGCGCTCCCGCCGCGCGGGGCGCCCGCGCCGTTCCGCGTGCCCCGCCGGCCAGCTCGTCCGGCCCCGGCACCCGCATCGACGTGTGCGTGTCCCGGTTGGAGTCGGGCGCGGCGCCCGGTACCAGGGGCACCGCTCCGCGCCGTATCCGCTCGCGGGGCGCGTCCGGCTCGGCGGGGTCGGCGGGCTCGTCCACCGGCTCCGTGTCGGGTTCGTCCACGTCGAGCGGCCCCATCCCCACCAGCAGCGGCAGCTGCTCCCGCAACCGGTCACCCAGCTCGGACGCCCGCAGCCGCGAGGCCGGCGCCTTGGCCAGGCACTGCACGATGAGCTGCCACAGCTCCTCGGGGATGCCGGGCAGCGGCACGACCGTCTCGGTCACGTGCCGCCGCAGCACCGCGCCCGGGTGCCCGCCGCCGAAGGGCGTGAACCCGGCCAGCAGCTCGTACAGCACGGTCGCGAGCGCGTAGATGTCGACGGAGGCGCGCGGCGGGAGCCCTTCGATGATCTCGGGGGCGAGGTAGTCCGGCGTGCCGATGATCTTCGTGGCGCGGGGCCGGCGGGGCGAGTCGATGAGTTTCGCCACTCCGAAGTCGGTCAGCAGCGCGGGGTGCGAGCCGCCGGGCCCGAGCGGGCCCTGCATGTCCAGCAGCACGTTCTCCGGCTTCACGTCCCGGTGGACGACGCCCGCCGCGTGCGCGGCGGCCAGTCCGTCCGCGACGTCCGCGACGATGGCGACCGCGGCCTCGGGGGCCAGGCGCCGCTCGCGGTCGAGCCGGGTCCGCAGGTCCGTGCCGCGGACGAGATCCATGACGAGCGCGAGATCGGTCCCGTCCACCACGAGGTCCCGGACCGCGACCACGTGCGGGTGGTCGAGCCCGAGCAGGGCGGTCCGCTCCTGGACGAAGCGGCCCACGAGCTCCTGGTCGGACGCGAGGTCCTCGCGCAGCAGCTTGATGGCGACAGGACCCTCGGGCCCCTCGCCCAGCCACACCGTGCCGGCGCTCCCCCGCCCCAGGATCTGGTGGGCGGTGTACCGGCTGCCGATCTTCCGTGTCAAGACTGCTCCTACGGACGCGTGTTGTCGCTGCTGCGCCATCCAGGGAACGTCCCTGGGCCCCGAGGACCCGGACCCCCAGCCGATAAAACTACGCGCCGTACGAGCCGACCTTCACCGCGGAGACGGAAATCACCCGGCAGGTGTCGACAAATCTCCAGAGTCGCCGCTCGGCGGCGGCCGTCAGACGTTCCCCAGGTCGCCGATCCAGCCGCTGACGGTGTCGTACCAGTCCTTCAGCTGCTCGAAGTAGCCCTTGCCCGTCCCGATCCACTCCTGGAGGGGGCTCAGCTCCCAGACCAGCCAGCTCGCGACGAAGAGGATGACCACGGTGAACAGGCACCCCTTGAGGCAGCCGAGCCCGGGGATCTTCATCGGGTTGGCGCCGCGCTGACGCGGCTCGCGCGGCTGCCGGGCGGGCTGCTGCGGCTGGGGCGGGGCGGGTGCGTACCGCTGGGGCTCGGGCTGCGGCTGCGTCGCGGGCACGTACCCCTGGGGCTGCCGGTGCTGGGGCTGCTGGGGCGCGTACTGCTGCTGTCCCGGATAGCCGTATCCGGGCGCCTGCTGCGGCTGCGGGCGCTGCTGTTGCCGGGGGCGCTGCTGCTGCGGGCGCGCGACCTGCCGCTGGGGGCGGCGGCGCAGCGGGTCCTCGCTGGGGTCGAGGTACTGGATCTGGGTCTGCTCGTTGCGGTCGCGGGCCGCGCGGAGCTGGTTCTGCCAGGGGTGCGGGTCCTCGGGGCCGGGTGCGCCCGGCTGGTTGTGCGGCACCGGCGGCATGACGGCCGTCGGGTCGGCGGCGCCCCGGTGGGGCAGCACGGAGGTGGGGTCGGCGTCGCCCGAGGTGTGCGGCAGGACGCTCGTCGCGCCGTTCGGGTCGTACGCTCCGGCACCCTGCGGCAGTACCTGCGTGGGGTCGGCGTCGCCCCCCGCGCCGGGGACCGCGGCGGGCGCCGGGTCGGGCGCGAGGAGCGCGCCGACGCCCTCGGCGGCGGCGATCTGTGCGGCGCTCGCGTGCACCCCGACGCCCTCGGCGACGGTGCGCAGGGCGCGCGCGAGGTTCTCGGCGCTGGGCCGCTGGTCCGGGTTCTTGCGCAGACAGCGCTCGATGACCGTCCACAGCGGGTCCGGGACGGTCGAGGGGCGGCGCGGCTCGGCGCTCAGGTGCTGGTGCAGCACCTCCAGGGCGGAGCCGCCGCCGAACGGCGGGCGGCCGGTGACCAGCTCGTACAGCAGGATGCCCGCGCCGTAGATGTCGACGGCGGACGTCTGCGGCCGGCCCTCGGCCGACTCCGGCGCGACGTACGCGGGCGTGCCGACGAACTCGTGGGTGCGGGTGAGGCCCGGGGAGTCGGCGAGACGGGCGATGCCGAAGTCGGTGAGCATCGGGTGCATCCGGTCGCCGTCCTGCTTGAGCAGGACGTTCGCCGGCTTCAGGTCCCGGTGGACGACCCCGTCGGCGTGGCTCGCGGCGAGGGCGTCGGCGACCTGGGCGGTGAGCAGGGCGGCGGCGACCGGCGTGAGCGGTCCGCTCTCCCGGAGGTAGCGGTGCAGGTCGGGGCCGTCCACGAGGTCCATGACCAGCGCGAGCAGCTCGCCCTCGACCACCAGGTCGCGCACGCGCACGATGTTCGGGTGGGTGAGGCGGAGCAGGACGGAGCGCTCCCGCAGGAACCGCATCACGATGTCCGCGTCGCTCGCGAGCTCTTCCTTGAGGACCTTGATCGCCACGGTCTCGCCGGGCTGCCCCGCCACGGCCGCCTCGGCACCCGCGGTCTCCCGCTGGCGGGCGCGCCAGACGGTGCCCGTGGCGCCGCGGCCCAACGGCTCCTCAAGGAGGTACTTGCTCCCTACCGGCCGCACGTCATGCGCTCCCTGTTGCTTGCTCGCCTGGTGATCGGTCCACCGCCGTCCACCGTGCTACGGGTGTTCCGACCCACTGTAGTGCCGTGGGCACGGGTCCCGGGCTGTCGTCCTCCCACGGGCCGAAAGCCGCGTACCGCGGTCGTTCTCGCGGCGTTCCCCCGGTGTCCCGGTCCGTGTTCGATGAGAAGACGCGCGCTTGTGCCGGATGGTTGCCGACGCCCCGTGCGAGCGGTCCCAAGCGGGCACGGGTCGGGTACCGGTCAGGCACTTTTGCGGGCAGAGCCGACCAATCAAGATCACTTGTTCCCGGGTGCCGGGCGTGTTGTCGGTGGCAGGTGCGAGGATGCCTCCAGTACTGGCCGACGTGCCCGTGCGCGGTGGGTGGGGGAAGTCTGCGGTGGGGGACCGCGGCGCAGCCTCGTCCTCGTCGCGGGTGCCCGCGCGGAAGGGACCGCTGACGGCGATGCAGATCCGGCTGACCGTCGTAGACCCGCTGGGCCCGCCCTCGGAACCACGGGGGCGCGCCGCGGCCTGCGATGTGCTGGTCACCGCGCCCGCCGGGACGGCGCTGGCTGCGGTGGCGTCGGGTCTGGCGGCGGCGGTCGGCGGGGACGGGAGCGGAGCGCACGCCGAGCGGGGCCGGGAGGCCGGGGGCGGCCAGGCCGTGCTGTACGCGGGCGCCGAGCGGCTCGACGCGCAGCGCTGCACGCTCGGTGAGCCGCCGCTGACGGACGGCGCGGTGCTGTCGCTGGGCGCGCCGGTGGAGCCCGGCCCCGACGTCGACGAGGGCGCCGCCCAGCTGCGCGTGGTCGCGGGCCCCGACGCGGGCGGCGTGCACTTCCTGCACGGCGGGCAGATCCGGGTCGGCCGCTCCGCCGACGCGGACGTCCCGCTGGACGACCCGGACGTCTCCCGGCTGCACTGCGCGGTCACCGTCGCCCCGGACGGCCGCGTCACGGTCGCCGACGTCGGCTCGACGAACGGCACGTCGCTGGACGGCGCCCGCGTCGGCGCCCGCCCCGTGCGGTTCGCCCCGGGGGCCTTGCTCCGGGTCGGCGAGTCGGCGCTGCGGCTGGTCGCGCCGGGCGCGGTCCCGGCGGTGGCGACGGCTCCCGACGGGGAGGGGCACGTGCGGGTGGCGGCCCCGGACGCCGGTGGCCCGGACGACGCCGGGCACGGGCCCGCTACCGGCGACGGGGATGCGGAGGGCCGGGCGCGTCCGCTGCCCGGTGGCGGCGCGTCGGGGCCGGCCCCGGGTGGCGTGCCCCACGCGCGCGTGGGCGAGCCCGCCGCGCCCCCCGGGCAGACGGGTCACGCCTACGGGACGGCGGGCTGGGGCGCCGCGGAGGGCGGTGCCCGGGCCCAGGGGCACGACGGGCCGCAGCCGCCCGTGGTGCCGGACCAGAGCGGGGCCCCGCGGATCGAGAGCAGAGGGGCGCGGACGTACGACGTGGGCACGCGGGCGGGGGAGCGGGCCCTCACCCCGAGGGACGGCGACCCCCGGCCGGCGTCCGGCCTGCCCACCCACGGCGGCGGCTTCGAAGCGCACGCGCGGGGCGGGGCGACGGGCGCGACGGCGTCCGGGTACGGCGCGGGGCGCGTCGGCGGCGGACCGGCCGGGGACCTCCCGGGGGCACGGCCCGGCGAGGACGGCGCCCGGGGCACCGGCGAGCCCGCCGGGGTGCGCAGGCGCGGCGGGCTGAGCGCGTGGGCGCGGCGCCTCGCCAAGGGCCGCGGCGAGACGCCCGGCGCGGAGCGGGAGCCGTACGAGGTGGAGCGGGCGCCGTCGGCCGAGCCCGCCGCACCGGTGGCGCAGGCGCCCGAGAGCTGGCCGGATCCGGCGGCGCTGCTGCTCACCGCGCTGGGCCCGGGTCCCCGCCTGTGGGAGCGCGGGCCGGGCCACCCGGAGGCGCTGGCGGTCCGGCTCGGCACGGCCGACCGGTCGGCGCCCGACGGCGCGGGGCTGCTGCCCGCCGTGCCGGTGACCGTGGGGCTGCGGGAGGCCGGCTCGCTGGGGCTGGCCGGGCCGCGCGAGCGGCTCGCGGGGCTGGCCCGCGCGGTCGTGGCGCAGCTCGCCGCGCTGCACTCCCCCGACGACCTGGAGATCGTCCTGATCGGCACCGACCGTTCCCGCACCTCGCGGGAGCGCGTCGCGCAGTGGTCCTGGCTCGGCTGGCTCCCGCATCTGCGTCCGGCCCACGGCCAGGACTGCCGTCTCCTGCTCGCCTTCGACCACGAGCAGGCCACCGCCCGCACCGACGAGCTCCTGCGCCGCCTCGAGGACCACGCGGCCGAGCCGCGCGCGGGCCTGGTCCCGCGCCGGGCCCCGGCCGGCGGCGCGCCCGGCGCCCGCGGGCAGGACGGGCCCGGACGCCCCTCGTGGGCCCGGGCCGACGCGGACGACGCCACGGACGAGGACGTCTTCGACGGGCCGTACACGGTCGTCGTCGTGGACGGCGACCCCGGCTGCCCCGGCGTGCGGGAGGCCGTGGTCCGGCTCGCGCAGGACGGGCCGCGCGCCGGGATACACGTCGTCTGTCTCGCCGAGACGGCGGCGGCCTCGCCCGCGTCCCCGGTGACACAGACGTACGAGGCGGCCTGCGCGGTGTCGCCGGTGTTCCGCGAGTGCGGGGCCGTCGCGCTGCTCAGCGGTGACGTGGCGACGGCGCTGCGGCTGATGCGCATCGCGCACGGCGGTGTCCCGGACACCACGCGCGGGGAGCGGTCCGGGCCCCGTGCGGCGGGCGGCCCCGCCGGGCAGGCGGCTCCTCACGCCTCCGGTCACCCCGCGCGCGGCCCCATGGGCCACGGCACCGTCGCGGCCCTGGACGCGGTGTCGACGGCGTGGGCCGAGCGGTTCGCGCGGGCGCTGGCACCGTTGCGTCCCGACGGCGCGGCCGTCGAGCGGCACCCGCGCGTGTCCGCGCCGCTGCCGCAGTCGGCGCGGCTGCTCGACGAGTTGGGGCTCGCCCGCGCCACCCCCGCGTCGCTGATGGCGCGCTGGGCGGACGCGGCCGACGACACGGAGTCGCTCGGCGGACGCGCCCGGGCCGTGCTCGGCGCGGGTCCGCGCGGGCCGGTCGGGGTGGATCTCCCGGCCGACGGCCCGCATCTGCTGATCGAGGGCCCGGCGGGCAGCGGCCGTACGGAGCTGCTGCGGTCCGTCACCGCCTCCCTCGCCGCCGCCGAGCGGCCCGACCGGCTCGGGATCGTCCTCATGGACGGCCACGACACCCCGGGCGGCAGCGGCGGTGCGCGCGGCAGCGGCGGTGCGCGCGGCGGCGGTCTGCACGTCTGTACGGACCTGCCGCACGTCACCACCCATCTCACCGCCAACGACCCCGTCCGGATGCGGGAGTTCGCGCAGTCCCTGAGCGCCGAGCTGAAGCGGCGCTCCGAGCTGCTGGGCCGGCTCGGCTTCGCCGAGTGGCACACACGGCGCGAGGTGTCGGGCCGGATCGTGGCCCAGCGTTCACCGGGCGGCCCGCCCGCGGCGGGCGCGTCCGACCTGGACACGCCCCCGAGTTCGACCCTGCGGCTGCGCCCGGCGGCGGCCCGCAGGCGTCCGGAGCCGGGCCCGCCGCTCCCCCGGCTGGTGCTGGTCGTCGACGACCTGGACGCCCTGCTGGCCCCCGCGCTGGGAGCGCCGGGGCGGCCCTCCGCTGGCTCCGTCATACGGGCGCTGGAGGCGGTCGCCCGGGAGGGTGACCGGCTCGGCGTGCACCTGGTGGCGGCGGCCGCCGCCGGGGGGCGTACGGCGGACTCGGAGCTGGGGCGGGCGGCCCGGTCACGGATCACGCTCGACGCTCCCGCGCCGGGACCGGAGGAACCGGCCCCCGGCCGGGGCCGCCTGACCACGGCGGACGGACGGGTCACGCCCTTCCAGGCGGGACGCGTGACGGGGCGGATCCCCCGGACGGCGACGCTGCGGCCCACGGTCGTACCGCTCGAATGGCAGCGGATGGGCGACCCGCCGACGCGCCGGCCCGTCCGCGAGCTCGGCAACGGCCCGACCGACCTGGCCCTCCTCGCCAGCGCACTGGAGCGCGCCGCCCGTTCCGTCTCGGCGGCGGAGGTCCCGTCCCTGCTCTGACCCCCGGCCGTCCACGCCCCCTCGCCGCTCGCTGCCCCGGCCCCCGCGCCGCCGTCCCGCCGCCCGTCGCCGCCCGCTCGTCCGCCCTCGCCCAGGCGAGTTACGACGCGGTCACGATCAGTCGCTTGACACGGCAGGCGCTATTGCCACCCCCGGGACCCGGGCGTAGACAGATCGCACGGGATAGCGCCGGACGTTCGACGAGTACGAAGAACGGGGCAGTGATGCGCAGAACTCTTCGTGTACGAGGTCACCAAAGTCACGGGTCGAGGCCGTCGGGGATGGCGAGGACGGGCGCCGCCGTCGTCGCGGGCGCGCTCGCGCTGACGCTCACCGCGTGCGGCGGTGACGACGACAAGGACGGCGACGGCGGAGGGGGCGGCGGCAAGAAGACCAGCGGCTCCGTCGAACTCCCGAAGCTGGACGGGCAGAAGCTGGAGGTCGCGGCCGTCTGGACCGGCCCGGAGCAGAAGAACTTCACCAAGGTCCTGGACGAGTTCGAGAAGCGCACCGGCGCCCAGGTCAGCTTCGTGCCGACCGGCAACAACACCTCCACGTTCCTCGGGACGAAGATCGAGGGCGGCGCGCCGCCGGACGTGGCGTTCCTCCCGCAGGTCGGCGTGCTGCACCAGTTCGCCGACAAGGGCTGGCTCAAGCCGCTGGGCAGCGAGGCCCAGGCGCAGCTCGACAAGAACTTCTCGCAGGGCTGGAAGGACCTCGGCGCGTACAAGGGCAAGCAGTACGGCACCTATGTGAAGGCCGCCAACAAGTCCCTGGTCTGGTACAACACGGACGCGTTCGAGGCGGCGGGCATCACGGACACGCCGAAGACGTGGAAGGACTTCGTCGCCACGGCGCAGACGCTGTCCGACGCCGGTTCCCCGGCCGTGTCCGTCGGCGGGGCCGACGGCTGGACGCTCACCGACTGGTTCGAGAACATCTATCTCTCCCAGGCGGGCCCGGAGAAGTACGACCAGCTGGCCGCGCACAAGATCAAGTGGACGGACCCCTCGGTCAAGGACGCCCTGACGACACTCGCCGGGCTGTGGGGCAAGGACGAACTGCTCGCGGGCGGCCGTTCGGGCGCGCTGCGCACGGAGTTCCCGAAGTCGGTCACCCAGACGTTCTCCGGTGACAGCCCGGCCGCGATGGTCTACGAGGGCGACTTCGTGACGGCGAACATCAACGCCGACACCAAGGCGAAGGTCGGCACGGACGCCAAGGTCTTCCCGTTCCCGGCGGTCGGCGACCAGGCCCCCGTGGTCAGCGGCGGCGACGTCGCCGTGGCCCTCAAGGACGGCAAGGGCGCGCAGGCGCTGCTGACGTTCCTGTCCTCCACGGACGCTGCCGAGATCTGGGCGGCGCAGGGCGGCTTCATCTCCCCCAACAAGGAGATGGACCCGGCGACGTACAAGGACGGCGTGACCCGGGACATCGCGAAGGCGCTGCTCGCGGCGGGCGACGACTTCCGGTTCGACATGTCCGACCAGGCACCGGCGGCGTTCGGCGGCACGCAGGGTGTCGGTGAGTGGAAGGACCTCCAGGACTTCCTGAGGAACCCGAAGGACGTGGCGGGCGCCCAGAAGAAGCTCGAGGCCGACGCCGCCAAGGCGTACAAGAGCAGCTGACGGCCGCGTCGTGTCGTCCTCGGCACTGAAGGCGGACGGCGCCGGCGCACTGCCGCCGGTGCCCTCCGCCGCCCCGCGCAAGAGCGTGACGGGTACGCGGCTGTGGGTGGCGGTGCTGTTCCTGCTGCCCGCGCTGGTGCTGCTCGGCGCGCTCGTGGTCTACCCGATCGGGTACTCGGTCTGGCGCAGTCTGTACGACGCGGACGGCTCCGGTTTCGTCGGCCTGGACAACTACGGCGACATCTTCAGCAACGACTCGACGCTGACCGCCGTCCGCAACACGGCGATCTGGGTGGCCGTCGCCCCCGCCCTGGTGACGGCGCTCGGCCTGATCTTCGCCGTGCTGACGGAGCGGGTCCGCTGGGGTACGGCGTTCAAGCTGATCGTCTTCATGCCGATGGCGATCTCGATGCTCGCCGCCGGCATCATCTTCCGTCTCGTCTACGAACAGGACCCGGACCAGGGCGTCGCCAACGCGGTCGTCACCTCCGTGCACGACACGTTCACCGACTCCTCCGTCTATCCGAAGGCGCGGCCGAACGCCCAGGCCGGCGATCTGAAGGCGTCCGGCGGCGGCTCCTTCACGACGACCGGCACGGTGCGGTCGGGCACCCCGGCGCTGCTTCCGCTGGTCGGCATCGCGCCGAACCGGCTGCCCGGCGACCCCGAGGGCGCGAAGGCGGCGAGCGCCTCCGGCGACGGCGTCTCGGGCACCGTCTGGCTGGACTTCAAGCTGGGCGGGGGCGGCGAGAAGGGCGCGATCGACGCCGGTGAGAAGGCGCTGAAGGGCGTCGAGGTCGAGGCGGTGAAGGACGGCGAGGTCGTCGCCTCCGCGACCAGCGGGGCCGACGGGACCTTCACCCTGCCGAAGGAGGCCGACGGGGCCCGGCTGAGGCTGCCGGGCTCCAACTTCTCGGCGCCCTACGACGGGATCGACTGGCTCGGCCCGACGCTGGTCACCCCGGCCATCATCGGCTCGTACGTCTGGATGTGGGCCGGGTTCGCGATGGTGCTGATCTCGGCGGGCCTGGCCGGGGTCGACCGCAATCTCCTGGAGGCCGCGCGGGTGGACGGCGCGAACGAGTGGCAGGTGTTCCGCAGGATCACGGTCCCGATGCTCGCGCCGGTCCTGGTCGTCGTCCTCATCACCCTGATGATCAACGTGATGAAGATCTTCGACCTGGTCTACATCATCGCCCCGCAGCCCACCCAGGACGACGCCAACGTCCTCGCCCTGCAACTGTTCCTGTCGTCGTTCGGCGGCGGCGGCAACTACGGCGTGGGCAGCGCGATCGGCGTGCTCCTGCTGCTGCTGGTCCTCCCGGTGATGATCGTGAACATCCGCCGTCTCAGGAAGGAGCGCGAGCGGTGAGCGCACTCGACACCCCGGTACGCGCCAAGCGCTCCCTCGCCGCCCGGGTGGTCGGCGGCGCGGCGGGCGGAGCGCTGCGCGTCTTCCTGTTCCTGGTCGCGCTGTTCTGGCTGGTACCCGCCTTCGGCCTGCTGGTCTCCTCGTTCCGCGAGCCGACCGACATCGCCTCCTCCGGGTGGTGGAAGGTCTTCACCGCGCCCGCGCAACTGACGACCGGCAGCTACCGGTCGCTGCTGGAGAACGACGACGTCACCGGAGCGCTGTTCAACACCGTCTGGATCACGGTCCCGGCGACGCTGCTCGTCGTGGTCATCGGCGCGATGGCCGGATACGCGTTCGCGTGGATGGACTTCAAGGGCCGCGACTGGTGGTTCCTGGCCGTGGTCGCCCTGCTGGTGGTGCCGGTGCAGGTCGCGCTGATCCCGCTGTCGGACCTGTTCGGGAAGATCGGGATCTTCGGTGACGTCATCGGCGTGGTCCTCTTCCACGTCGGCTTCGGGCTGCCGTTCGCCATCTTCCTGCTGCGCAACTTCTTCGCGGAGATCCCCAGGGAGCTGCTGGAGGCGGCGCGGCTGGACGGCGCGGGCGAGATGCGGCTGTTCGTGACCGTCGTCCTCCCGCTGGGCGCGCCGGCCATCGCGTCGCTGGGGATCTTCCAGTTCCTGTGGGTGTGGAACGACATGCTGGTCGCCCTGGTCTTCTCGGACGCCGATTCGCAGCCGCTGACGGTCGCCCTGCAGCAGCAGGTCCGGCAGTTCGGCAGCAACATCGAGATCCTGGCGCCCGGCGCGTTCATCTCGATGGTGATCCCGCTGGCCGTGTTCTTCGCGTTCCAGCGGCAGTTCGTGTCGGGGGTGATGGCGGGCGCGGTGAAGTAGCGGCGCGACCGCACGGGCACGAGCACGGCGCGGCAGCGGCAGCGACGAGGGGTGGTCCCAAGAGGACCGCCCCTCGGTCAGTTGTGCGGGTCCCCCGGATGCCGCGTCCGGCGTAACCCGGTCACACCATCTGCCGTTTTACGGCAATATGCCCGCACCGACCCATGGATGCCCTTTGCCCAGGTTCAGTGTCATCATCCCCACTCACCAGGTCGCGGGCCGCCTGTCGCAGGCTCTGGACTCGGTCCTCGGCCAGTCCTTCGGCGACGTCGAGGTGATCCCGGTCTGCGACGCCCCGGACTCCCCGGCGGCCGACGTCGCCGCCGAGTACGCCGGGCGCGACCCCCGCGTGCGCCCCCCGGTCGTCTCCGCGCCCTCCGGCGGACTGAGCGCGGCCCGCAACACCGGGATGGAGGCCGCCCGGAGCGCGTACCTGCTCTTCCTCGACGGCGACGACGTACTGACGCCGGGCGCGCTCGCGGCGATCGACGCGCGGCTGCGCGAGACGCAGGCGCCCGGCGAGGCCCGCGACCCCGCTGGGACCACCCGTGACGCCGACGCGTACGGCTCCACCCGTGACGCCGACGCGTACGGCACCGCCCGCGCCGTCGACGTCCTGCGCTTCGCGTACGAGCGCGTCCACTGGTGGGACGTCGAGACGAGCACGCCCGAGCTCCCCCGGACGCCCCGGGGGGTCTTCGCGCCCGTCGAGGCCCCGGAGCTGACCGGCGTCGGCCTGCCGGCCTGGACGGCCGCGTACCGCAGGGACTTCGTCACCGCGAACGGCCTCGCCTTCCCGGCCGGCCACGGCACCGACGTCGGCTGGGGCGGCCTGGTCACCCTCGCCGCCGAGCGCATGGCCGTCCTGCGCACCGTCTGCGTACAGCACCTGCTGCGCCGCCAGGGCAGCCGGCTCAACGCGCCGGGCGAGCACCAGCTCGAACTCCTCGACCAGGTGGAGCTGGTCCTGTCCCGCGCCGCCGAACTGGGCCTGCCCCCCGAACGGTCGGGGCCGCTGTTCGGGGACCTGTTCGCCGAGGTGCTGCGGACGGCGGCGCGCCCGGAGCGGCTGCCCGCGGGCCGGCGCCGGGCCTTCTTCCGCCAGGCGGGCACGCTCTACCGGCGGCACCGCCCGGCCGGGTACCGGCCGCCGCCGGGAAGCCTCGGCGTGCAGCACCGGCTGCTGGCCACCGGGGCGTACGGCGCGTTCCGGGCGCTGCGCGGCGCGAACCGGGCGGCGCGGGCGAGCCGCCGCTCGCCGCGCCCCCACTTGCCGCTGGCCCGCGCGGCCTACGCGGCGTACCGGCGCCGACCCCTCGACGAACACCTCGCCGTGTACTGCGCCTACTGGGGCCGCGGTTACGCCTGCAACCCGGCCGCGATCCACGCCAAGGCCCGCGAACTCGCCCCGCACATCCGCTCGGTGTTCCTGGTGGAACCCGACGCGGTGGGCAGCCTGCCACCGGGGCTCGACCACGCGGTGATCGGCAGCCGCCGCTCCTGGGAGGTGCTGGCCCGCGCCAAGTACCTGGTCAACAACGCCAACTTCGCCGACGGGGTCGTCAAGCGCCCCGGCAGCGTCCACCTGCAGACCCAGCACGGCACCCCGCTGAAGAAGATGGGTGTCGACCAGTCCACGTACCCGGTGGTGGCGGCCGCGACCGGCAGCTTCGCCAAGCTGCTGAACCGCGTCGACCGCTGGGACTACAACCTCTGCTCCAACCGGCACTCCACCGAGGTGTGGGAGCGCGCGTTCCCCGGCTCGTACCGGACGCTGGAGTACGGCTATCCGCGCAACGACGTCTATTACACGGCGACCGCCGCCGACGTCGCCCGGGTACGGCGCGAGCTGGGTGTTCCGGAGGGCAGGAAGGCGGTCCTGTACGCGCCGACGCACCGGGACTTCAGCAGCGGCTTCGACGAGCGCCTGGACCTGGCGGCGTTCTGCGAGGCCGTGGGCGACGAGTACGTCGTGCTGCTGCGCGCCCACTACTTCTACGACGACCGGGCGCGCGGGGCGGCCGCGGCGGGCGGCGCACGGGTCATCGACGTGACCGGGCACCGCTCCTCCGAGGACGTCTGCCTGGCCGCCGACGCGCTGATCACGGACTACTCGTCGATCATGTTCGACTACGCCAACCTGGACCGGCCGATCGTCGTGTACGCGGACGACTGGGACGTCTACCGGGAGACCCGCGGCGTCTGCTTCGACCTGCTCGCCTCGCCCCCGGGGCCGGTCGTGCGCACGCCGGCCGAGCTGGCCCGTGTCTTCCGCGACGGCTCCTGGGCGGACGCCGAGGCGGCGGCGCTGCGGGCGCGGTTCCGCGAGCGTTTCTGCGAGTTCGACGACGGACGGGCCGCCGAGCGGGTCGTGCGGCGGGTGTTCCTCGGTGAGCCGCCCGAGGCGCTCCCCCCGCTGCTGCCCCTGGCCGCGCGCGTCCCGGCCCCGGCCGCCTGTCCCGCGCTCCCCGCGTCCCCGGCCCCCTCCGCGACCCCGGCAAGGAGCTGATCCGCCGTGCCCCGCTTCAGCGTCATCGTCCCCGTCCACAAGGTGCAGGGCTTTCTGCGCGAGTGCCTCGACTCGGTCCTGGAGCAGTCGTTCACCGATCTGGAGGTGATCGCCGTCGACGACCGCTCCCCGGACGGCTGCGGAGCGATCCTCGACGAGTACGCGGCGGCCGACCCGCGCGTGCGGGTGCTGCACCTGGCGGACAACGTCGGGCTCGGCCGCGCCAGGAACGCCGGGATCCCGTACGCCACGGGGGACTTCCTGCTCTTCCTCGACAGCGACGACACGTTCACGCCGGGCGCGCTGCGGGCGATGGCCGACCGGCTCGACGAGAGCGGCGACCCCGACGTGCTGGTCTTCGACTACGCGCGCACCTTCTGGTGGGGCGGCACCCGGCGCAACGTGCTGGCACGGGTGCTCGCCGAGGCGGGCGAGGGCACCTTCACGGCCGCCGAGCACCCGGAGATCCTCCAACTGCTGATGGTGGTCTGGAACAAGGCGTACCGGCGGGACTTCGTCGAGCGGCACGGGTTCCGGTTCCCGCCGGGCTACTACGAGGACACGCCCTGGACGTTCCCGGTGCTGCTCAGCGCCGAGCGGATCGCGACGCTGGACCGGATCTGCCTGGCCTACCGGCAGCGCCGCCAGGGCAACATCCTGTCCACCACCAGCCGCAAGCACTTCGACGTCCACGACCAGTACGAGCGGGTCTTCGCGTTCGTCGACTCCCGTCCGGCGCTGGCCGGCTGGCGCTCCTACCTGCACGGCAAGATGGGCGAGCACTGCCTGGACATCCTCGGCAAGCCGGACCGGCTCCCGGAGGCGGACAAGGCCGAGTTCTTCCGGCGCACCGCCGACCTCTTCCGCAAGCACCGGCCGCCCGGCCCGGTCCCGGTGGACCTGCGCGTCCTGGAGCAGGGCTACCCCGCCTACCGGGCCCGGCAGCAGGCGGCGCGGGCCGCGAAGACCGCCGGCCGACGCGGGCGGCAGGCGGGCGCCTGGGCGGCCGGACGGGCCGGACACGCCTGGTCGGCGCTGCACGAGCGCCGCCCGCTCGACCCGCACCTGGCGGTGTACTCGGCGTTCTCGCACCGCGGGGTGCTCGGCGACCCGGCGGCCGTGTACCGCGCGGCCCGTGAACTCGCCCCGCACATCCGGGGGGTGTGGGTGGTGCGCGAGGACCAGGTCCCGTCGCTGCCGCCGGGCATCGAGTACGTCGTCCCGGACTCCGCGGGCTACCGCGAGGTCGTCGCCCGGGCCACGTACCTCGTCAACAACGTCAACTGGCCCGGCGCCCTGGCCAAGCGCCCCGGCTCCGTCCACATCCACACCCACCAGGGCACGCCGCTGAAGTACATGGGCGCCGACCTGCTGCACAAGCCGGGCGCCCGGCACGGTCTCGACGTGCCGCAGATGCTGCGCCGCGCCGACCGCTGGGACTACAGCCTGGTCGCGAACCGGCACGCCGAGCTGGTCTGGGAGCGGGCCTACCCGTGCGGCTTCACCTCGCTGCGCACCGGCAGCCCGCGCAACGACGTGCTGGTGGGGGCCAAGCCCGACGACGGCGACGCGGTCCGCGCCCGGCTCGGCGTCCCGGCCGGGCACCGGGTGGTGCTGTACGCGCCGACCCGCCGCGACTACGTCAGGGGCGGTCACGCCGAGCGGTTCGACCTCGCCCGGTTCGCCGAGGACCTCGGCGAGGGCCACACCCTCGTCGTACGCCTGCATCCGTCGCTCGCGGACGGCCCGGCGCGCGGGTTCGGGCTGACGGAACTGCACCGCCGCGGGGTCCTGGTCGACGCCACCGACGAACCGCACGTGGAGGAGCTGATGCTCGCCTCGGACGTGCTGGTCACGGACTACTCGGCCCTCATGTTCGACTACGCCAACCTGGACCGGCCGATCGTCGTGCACGCCGACGACTGGGGCACGTACGCGGCGAGCCGGGGCGCCTATTTCGACATCACCGCCGAGCCGCCCGGCCAGGTCTCGCGGTCCTACCGGCAGCTGGTGTGGCTGTTCGCGTCCGGAGCCTGGGAGGACGAGGAGGCGACGCGCATGCGGACCGAGTTCCGGGCCCGGTTCTGCGAGTTCGACGACGGGCGGGCGTCGGAGCGGGTGGTACGGGCGCTGATGCTCGGGGAACGGGCGGAGGCCGTGCCCCGCGTGCCGAGTCCCGTGAGCGCCCGCGGCGTCCTGGCGCCGTCGTGAGCGTCGCCGCCGTCCTGGCGGGCGCCGCCGCCCGGATGCGCACGGCGGTCCGCGCGCCCCGGCCCGTTCGGCCCACCCGGGCCCCTCGCCCTCCCCGGCCCTCCCGGCGCCCGCGGTCCGCCGTGTCCTGGGTGGTCCTGGTGGCCGCCGTCTTCGCCGTCCTGCAACTGGCCAACGTCACCGGGCGGGACACCCCCGACACGAAGAACTACCTCTCCTACGCGCTGAGTCTGCGCGGCGACGGCAAACGGGAGGCGGCCATGGGGGCCGTCGACTACGCCTGCGCGGGCCGGGCGTCCATCGCGCGCCGCGCCCAGAGCGTCGACACCGTGCGTTTCCACGCGCCCAGCCCCACCCGGCGGGTCACCGCGACGTGCCGCCGCGAGCAGTGGCGTGAGGTGTCGAGACGGCTCGCCGCCGGACAGACGGCGGGCCGCACCGCCCCCTTCATGTCCGAGCGGTTCATGCGGATCTTCGAGGTGCGGCCCGGCTACCCGGCGCTGCTCGTGCCGTTCGTGACGGTGCTCGGCGTGACGTGGGGCGTGTGGGCGGCGGGCGTGGCGGTCACGGTCGCCGGGGGCGCCCTCGCCTTCCTCGTGCTGCGCACGCTGCGCGCCCCGCCACGGGCCGCCGTCACGGGGCAGGTCCTCTTCCTCGTCCTGCCGTGCGGAAGCACGGCGATGCGCCCGATGACCGAGGGTCTGCTGCTGGCCCTCTCACTGGCCGCGCTGTGGGGCTGCGCCCTGACGCTGGCGGGCCGCCGCCGGACCGGGGCCGCCGTGCTCGCCGGTTCCCTGGTGGCCCTCTTCACCGTGAAGCACGCGCAGACGCTGTTCCTCGGGGTGTGCCTGGCGGGCGCGTGCGCGGTGGCCGGCGCGCTGCGCGGACGGCGGCGCGCGCGGCACGGGCGGGGGTCCGGGACGGTCGGGGACGGCGGCGGCCCCGACACCGGGCTGCGGACGATCGCCGCGGTCGCCTGCTGCGCGGCCGCGGGGACGCTGGTCGCGGCTCGGCTGCTGCACTACCCGTCCGAGACCGACAGCGTCCAGGACCTGCTCACGAACCACTTCGCGTACCCGGACCGCGCCAGGCCCTGGCGTGAGTTCCTGCATCTGGAGGCCGACTTCTGGGTGGAGTGGCTGCGCCGCCGGCTGTGGGAGCCGCTGTTCCTGTCGGCCGTACTGGCCGCCGCGTGGGGCGCGCTGCGGCAGCGGCCGGCGTTCGGCGCGCTGCTGCTCGGGGCCGCGGGCACCGGAGTGCTCACCCAGGCGGCCCACCCCGACATCAACATCTGGGGCGACCGGCTGATCGTGCTGGTCTGGCTGCTGCCCGTGGTGGGGCTGCCCCTGCTGCTGGAGTCCGCCGTACGGCCGCACGCGGCGGCCGCCCCGCCGGTCCCGGGTACGGTGCCGGGCCCGGTGCCGGGTTCACTCGATGAGGTGGTGACCGGCAAGGGCGTTCACCCGGACGGGCATACAGTGCACATGCCGCAGACCGTCCAGCCCTCCCCCGCCCCGCCCATCGTCCGGTGAGCGCCGACCTCCTCGCCGGACGGGACCTGCGCGGCGCCACCGCGCTCGGCCGGGCCCGCTCCCGCCGCCCCAGCCCCTATCTGGTGTGCGGCGCCCTGTTCTGGCTGGTGACGACCCTCGCCTACTGGCGGGTCCCGATGTGCTGCGACTTCGGCCAGCACGCGGCGGTCGTCGAGCGGCTCAGGGCGAGTCTGCTGCATCCGGCCCACCCGATGGCCGACCTGCCGGGCACGGGCAGCCCGTACTACTCGCCGTACGCCGTGGCCCAGGGAGCCTTCGCCCGGCTGACGGGGCTGCCGGGACGGGAGGTCGTGAAGCTCGGCGGTCCGCTGAACCTGCTGGTGGTGCTGACCGGCATCGGCCGGCTCGTCCGCGTCCTGACGCCCCGGCGCTGGGCGCCCGTGTTCGCGCTGCTCGCGATGGCGCTGCTGTGGGGCACCGAGCGGGCCTGGTGGAGCGGCTACCTCGCGCTGATGTCGATGACCGGGAACCTCGGCTACCCGTCGGCGTTCGCCATCGGACTCACCTTCTGGGCGTGGGCGCTGACGGGCAGGCGCGCGGGCACGGCCGAGGGACCCGTCCGGTACGCGGGCCCGAGGCGGCTGCGCGGCTTCGGCGGGTACGTGGGGCTGGGCGCGCTGTACGGACTGATCCTGCTCGTCCACCCGATCACCTCGGTGGCGGCGGTGCTCGGCGCGGCGGCCTTCGTCGCGGCCGGGCAGCGCGGATGGCGGGCCGGTGCCGTGGTCCGCTGGGCGCTGACGGGCGTGACGGCGCTGCTGGTCGCGGGCTGCTGGCCCTACTTCGACGTGTTCGCGCTGGCCGGCGACGACAGCGTGGACGCGATGCACGAGCGGCTCTACGAGGGCATGCCCGGCCACTTCTGGCTGGCACTGCTCGGACTGCCCGCCCTGTGGCTGCGCGCGCGCCGGGCCGGAAGAGCGGGGCGGACGGGGGAGACGGGGCGGACCGGGGAGGCGGGACGCGGCGCGCGGGCCGGGGGCGCCGGGAGGTTGTGGCACCGGTGGCGCGATCCGCTGGTGCTGATGTTCACCCTGGACTGCCTGGCGGTGGCGTACGGCTGGTTCAGCGGGCACTACACGTACGGCAGGATCCTGGGGCTGACGCTGGTGCCGCTCCAGTTCGCGCTCGCGGTGGAGCTGGCCGCGCCCCGCCCCTGGCCGGTGTGGCGGCGCGCGCTCGGCACGGCGGCGGCGGCCGGCGCGGCGGCCGGCTTCCTCACGGTGCACGCCGGGGCGGTCGTGCCGCGCGCCCTCGACCCGGTCGGCTTCGACCGGCCGCCGCACTGGCCGACGTACGAGTGGGCGGCGCGGCACATCGCGCCCGGCGAGGTGGTCGTCACCGACGGGTACTACGCCGTCCACTCGATCGCGGGGTACGGGGCGAACCTCGCCGCGCCCGCCTGGCCCGACGCCTCGCTGGACGAGCGGGAGCGGATGCGGCGGCTCGCGGCGGTCCGGGCCTACCTCGACCCGGCCTCGACCCGCACCGAGCGCGCCGCCGTCGTCCGCCGCTACCACGTCCGCTGGCTGCTGCTGACGCGCTGGCGGAAGGTGCCCGAGGAGGCGGTGGTGGTGGCGCGGAGCCCGCGGACGGGCGAGGTGCTGGCGCGGGTCGGGGGCGGCGGGCGCTGACCCGGGGGCCGCCCGGAGCCGCGTCGCGGGCCGGGTCGGAGGGGGCCGGGGCGCAGGAGGCCGGTCCGGGGCGGACTACTCGACGATGAGCTCGACGGGGATGTTGCCGCGGGTCGCGTTGGAGTACGGGCAGACCTGGTGGGCCTGGTCGACGAGCTCGCGGCCGGTCTCGGCGTCGACGGAGTCGGGCAGCTCCACGCGGAGCGTGACGGCGAGCGCGAAGCCCTCGCCCTGCTTGCCGATGCCGACCTCGCCGGTCACGGCGGCCTCGCTGACGTCGACCTTCGCCCGGCGGCCGACGACACCGAGGGCGCTGGCGAAGCAGGCCGCGTATCCGGCGGCGAACAGCTGCTCGGGGTTGGTGCCCTCTCCGTTGCCGCCGAGCTCCACCGGCGGGGCCAGCTGGAGGTCGAGCGTGCCGTCGGAACTGACGGCGCGACCCTCGCGGCCGTGCGTGGCGGTGGCGACAGCGGTGTAGAGCGCGTCCATGGAGACCATCCCTCTCGGATCAACATCGTGGCCGGGCGGCCCGTCCTCCGGCCGCCTCACGACCATAAGTAGAGCACGCAATTCAATTGTGCACAACCATCTTGCCCGCGAAGAGCTATCCTGGAACCATGACCGTCACGCCCACTCCGGGCCCCGCGTCCCCGTCGGACGGGGACCTCCTCCGGCTCGACCAGCAAGTCTGCTTCTCGCTGCACGCCGCGTCGCGCGCCTTCGGGAGCCTCTACCGCGTACTCCTCAAGGACCTCGGACTGACCTATCCCCAGTACCTGGTGATGCTGGTCCTGTGGGAGCGGGGCGAGCTGCCCGTCAAGAAGCTGGGCGAGCACCTGAGGCTCGACTCGGGCACCCTGTCACCACTGGTCAAGCGGCTGGAGGCGGCCGGTCTCGTGCGACGCGAGCGCAGCACCCTGGACGAGCGCTCGGTCCACGTCCACCTCACCGGCGAGGGCACCGCGCTGCGCGAGCGCGCCCTGCTCGTACCGCGCCGGATCGCCGCCGCGACGGGCTTCGCGGTGGAGGAGATCCGCGATCTGCGGGCCCGCCTCGACCTGCTGACGTCGGCGCTGGACGCGGCGGCGCTGGAGGAGACCCCGGGCGCCGTGTAGCCGCCGCCGGGAGGGCGCCGACCGCGCGGCCCGGCTCCGCCGGGGCCGCCGAGCCGGTCCGCGAAGTCGGACCTAACGGATATTTGCGCGCAAACGCCTACCATTCGGCTCGTGGACCTCATGCACCCTCACTTCCCGCGGGTCTGCGTCGTCGTCATCGGGTTCGACGACGCCGCCCATGTGTCCGACGCGGTGGGCTCGGCGCTCGCGCAGGGTCCGTCCGTGCGTGAGGTGATCGCCGTCGACGACTGCTCGACGGACGGCAGCGGCGCCCTCCTCGACCGCCTCGCCGCCGGCGAGCCCCGGCTCCGGGTGATCCACCGGTCGGCGAACAGCGGCGGCTGCGGCAGCCCCCGCAACGACGGGATCGACGCGGCCCGCGCCCCGTACGTGATGTTCCTCGACAGCGACGACGTCCTGCCGCCCGGCGCGGTGGACGCGCTCCTCGGGGCGGCCGTCGAGGGCGGCACGGAGGTCGCCGCCGGACTGTGCCTGCGGCGCGAACTGCCCGGCGGCCGCGAGACGCCGTGGCTGCCCGAGTTGTACGCGCGCCACGCCCTGGTCACCCGCCCGGCCCGGCACACCCGGCTGGTCCACGACACCCTCTGCGTCAACAAGCTCTACCGCGCCGACTTCCTGCGCGAGCACCGCATCCGCTTCCCCGAGGGCCGCTTCCCCTACGAGGACTTCGTCTTCACCGCGCGCGTGCTGGCGGCCCGCCCGCGTGTCGCCCTCGTCCCCGACCCGGTCTACGTCTGGCACGTGCGCAGATCCGCGCGGCAGCTGTCCATCTCCCTCGACCGGGCGGGCATCGGCAACTGGCGGGCCCGCACCGAAGCCGACCGGCAGGCGCACGGGATCCTGCTCGACGCCGGGGAGAAGCGTCTCGCCCACGCGGCCCGCGCCCGGTTCCTCGACCACGGCCTGCGGATGTACGCGCGGGACCTCGGCCTGCGCGGCCCCGAGTACCGCCGCGCGTGGTGGGACCACACGCGCGCGTACCTGGCCACCTTCGACGAGGCCGACTTCGCTCGGGCACCCGCCCCGGGCCGGCTGGTCGCACGGGTGGTCCTCGCCTCGCCCGAACCCCGCGACCTGCCCCGGCTCAGGGAGCTGGCGGCCCGCCCGTCCCGGCTCCGCCCGCCGTACGCACGGGCCGCCGACGGCAGCCCGGTGTGGTCGGCCGACCTCCCGCAGGTCCCGCTGGACCACCTCCTCGTACGCCCCATGCACCTGCTGCCCCTCGCCGTCGACGCGGAACTGCGTCCACGCGCGCGTGCGGCACGGCTGCGGCTGCGCCTGCACGAGCTGTACGGGCGGATGGCGGAGGCGGGACCGGCGTGGATGGACGTCGAGTTCGTACACCGGGAGGACCGGCGGCCGGGGCTGCGCCGCACGGTCGCCCTCGTGCCCGACCCGGACTTCAGCAGTTGGTCCGCCGAGACGCCGGTGGAGCTCGCGGCGCTCGGCGCGGGCACCTGGGACCTGCGCATCGGCGTGCGCTTCCTCGACGGCACGAGCCGCGACACCACCGCCCACGCCGTCACGGGCCCCGGCCTGCTGCGCCGCCACGTCATGGTCGGCGCGAGGCACGGCGTGCTGCTCGCCCAGCCGTACGCCACCCACGCGGGCTCCCTGGCCCTGCGCCTGGCCCCCGGTGCCCGCGGACTCGCCTCCGTCGTACGCCGCAGGCTCCGCCGCCTGTTCCGCTGAGACCGGGAACGCCGACCGGACGCGCACCCCACGGACCCGACGGACCCCGCGTACCAGGTGCCCGGAGGGCTCGGCTCAGAGCGCCCTGAGCGCCGCCGCCGTGGCGCGGGCCAGGCTCGGCAGGTAGGACGCGGGCGGCTTCGGGGCGCGCACCACCACCGAGTGCCAGTAGAGCGGGCCGGAGATCAGGTCGAGGGCCAGGTCCTCGTCGAGGTCCCCGCGCACCTCGCCGCGCGCGGCCGCCGCCGCCACGATGCCGCTGGCCGCGCCCTGCTGGCCCTCGCGCAGCGCCTTCTGCAGGGCCTCGGCGATCTCGGGGCTGCGGGCCGCCTCCGCCTGGAGGTCGGGGATGATCTGGCCGGCCACGGGGTGGCGCAGCGCGCGGGCGGTCACCTCGTACAGGAGGCGGAGGTCGCCCTCCAGGGAGCCGGTGTCCGGGGCGGGCAGTCCCTGCACGGCCACCGCGGAGACCAGGTCGAGGACCAGGTGCAGTTTGGAGCGCCAGCGGCGGTAGACCGCGGTCTTGCCGACGCCCGCCCGGCGCGCGATGCCCTCGATGGACATCCGGGCGTAGCCGACGGCCGCCAGCTCCCCGAAGACGGCGGAGCGGATCGCCTCGGTCACGTCCTCGCGGAGCACGGCCGCCCCGGCGGGGGCCCTGCGGCGCGGGGTACGGGTGTCGTCGGCGTTCGTCGTCATGCGGACCAGCATAGGCAGGCGCCCGAACGCCGTTACGACGAAACGGTTGCGTTCCGACGTACGGGCCCCCTAGGCTCCCGATTGCGACGCGACGATACGGTGCCGTTCCGACGTACCGGAGCCGCCTCTCGGCGACCCCCCCCCAGGGGGTGCCAGGCGCCGCGGCGCCGCGGGCAAGTGTCAGACACCCCCTAGCGAAAGCAGCGGATGTGAGCCAGGTACTCCAGCCCCCGCCGGCCGCGGCCGGGCCCCCGGGTCACGAGCCCGGCCCGCCGGCCGGGCCCGCCGAGTCCGCCGCCGCGCTGGCCGCCCGGTACGGGCTGACCGCCAGCGGGGCCCGCCCCTCGCTGCCCGAGTACGTCCGCGCGCTGTGGGCGCGGCGCCACTTCATCACCGCGTTCGCCACCGCCAGGCTCACCGCCCAGTACAGCCAGGCGAAGCTCGGCCAGGTCTGGCAGGTGGCGACCCCGCTGCTGAACGCGGCGGTCTACTACTTCATCTTCGGCATCCTGATGGGCACCAAGCACGGCGTGCCCGACTACGTGCCCTTCCTGGTCACCGGCGTGTTCGTGTGGACGTTCACCCAGAGCTCGATCATGGCGGGCACCCGGGCGATCTCCGGCAGCCTCGGCCTGGTGCGCGCCCTGCACTTCCCACGCGCCGCGCTGCCCGTCTCGTACTGCCTCCAGCAGCTCCAGCAGCTGCTGTTCTCCATGGCCGCGCTGGGCGTGATCCTGCTCGGCTTCGGTGTGCCCGTGCGCGCGTCCTGGCTGCTGGTCGTCCCCGCGCTCACGCTCCAGTTCCTCTTCAACGCCGGTGTCGCGATGGTCATGGCCCGGATGGGCGCGAGGACGCCGGACATCGCGCAGCTGATGCCGTTCCTGCTGCGCACCTGGATGTACGTCTCCGGTGTCATGTGGAGCATCGAGCGGGTGCTGCGCCACCAGGACCTGCCGGACGCCGTGCTGCTGGTGCTGCGCTGCAACCCGGCGGCCGTCTACATCGACCTGATGCGGTTCGCGCTGATCGACAGCTTCCGCGCGGAGCAGCTGCCGCCGCACGTATGGGCGCTGGCGACGGGCTGGGCGCTGCTCGCGGGCGTCGGCGGCTTCGTCTGGTTCTGGAAGGCCGAGGAGACCTACGGACGTGGCTGAGACCCTCACTCCCGAACGCGCGGGCAGCTCCCCGAGCACCGCCGGGCGCGTTCCCACCGTCATCGCCGACCGCGTCGACATCGTCTACCGCGTCAACGGCACCGGCGCCGGCCGCGGCACCGCCACCGCCGCCCTCAACCGCATCCTGCGGCGCGGGAAGGCGGAACGGGCGGCGGGCGTCCGTACGGTGCACGCCGTGCGGAACGTCTCCTTCACCGCGTACCGCGGCGAGGCCATCGGCCTGATCGGCACCAACGGTTCCGGCAAGTCCACGCTGCTCAAGGCCGTCGCCGGCCTCCTCCCGGTGGAGAGCGGGCACGTCTACACCGACGGCCAGCCCTCGCTGCTCGGCGTCAACGCGGCCCTGATGAACGACCTGACCGGCGAGCGCAACGTGATCCTGGGCGGGCTCGCGATGGGCATGTCCCGCGAGCAGATCCGGGAGCGCTACCAGGAGATCGTCGACTTCTCGGGCATCAACGAGAAGGGCGACTTCATCACCCTGCCGATGCGCACCTACTCCTCCGGCATGGCGGCGCGGCTGCGGTTCTCCGTCGCGGCCGCCAAGAACCACGACGTGCTCATGATCGACGAGGCACTGGCGACCGGCGACCGCACCTTCCAGAAGCGCTCCGAGGCCCGCATCCGCGAGCTGCGCAAGGAGGCCGGCACGGTCTTCCTGGTCAGCCACAGCAACAAGTCGATCCGCGACACCTGCGACCGGGTCCTGTGGCTGGAGCGCGGCGAGCTGCGCATGGACGGACCGGTGGACGAGGTCGTCAAGGAGTACGAGGCGTTCACGGGCGGCGCTTCCGGCAAGGGCGGCGGAAGGAAATAGGCAGCACCGCGCGGGCCGTCACCTCTCCAGGAACGCGAACAGGTCCTCCCAGCGCCGCACGATCGCGTCCGTCGAGTAGCGCCGGATGTTGACGCGCGCCGCCTCGCCCATGCGGTCGCGCAGTTCCTTGCCGGACATCAGCGTGTCGAGCCGGCGGGCGAGTTCGGAGGTGTTGCCGACGGTGGCGAGGAGACCGTCCTCGCCGTCGCGGACGATCTCGTGGACGCCGGGCGCGCAGTCGAAGGCGGCGCAGGGCACGCCGGTCGCCATGGCCTCCATCAGGGCGAGCGGGAAGCCCTCGCCGCGCGAGGACTGCACGAAGACGGAGCCGCCGCGCAGGGCGCCCGGCACGTCGCCGGTGCGGCCCCGCCACTCCACGCTGTCGTCGAGGCCGAGGGACGTGCACTGCCGCTTCAGCGTCTCCTCGTCCTCGCCGGTCCCGTAGATCCTCAGCACCCAGTCGGGGTGCCGGGGCGCCACCTCGGCCCAGGTGTCGAGAAGCATGTCCACGCCCTTCTGGTCGTGCAGCCGGCCGATGCTGACGACGGCCTTCCCGGTGCGCGGCGAGGGCGTCTCGGGCAGGAACGGAAGGGGGTTCGGCATGAAGGACACGTTGTTCATGCCCTGCCGGATCCACAGGTCGGCGTCCTCGCGGGTGAGCGACAGCATCCGGTCGACGTCCCGGTAGTGCCGCAGCACCCGGCCGTGGCGCGACGAGGCCCGCGCGTACGCGTACGACTCGTGGCTCATGCCGATGACGGTCAGCCCCGAGGTGTCGGCGAGCTCGACCCACTCCATGGCCCACACCTGGGTGACGATCACGATCCCGCCGGGGCGCGCGGTGCGCAGCAGCGCGGTGAGCGTCCGTGCCCGCTCCCGCATCCCGGCCGCGTGCCGGGCGCGCAGTCTGCGCCGGGCGGGGCCGTACCGGCTCCTGAGGCCGCGCGCGGAGGGCGGCTGAGGCGGATGGACGTCGTACAGCGTCGTGGTCGGGTAGGGGACGTCGCCGATGTCCTGGGGTATTTCGGGCTCGGTGATGCCGATGACGTGGACGCGGTGGCCGCGTCCGAGGAACAGGCGGGCCATCTGGTGCGACCAACTGGTCACGCCGCCCAGTTCGTCGACGCTGTTGGAGACGAAGAAGACGTCCCGGCCGTCCCCCTCGTACCGCTCGCTCGTCGCGTCGCCCTGCGTCTGCGTGGTCACGTGGGCCTCCAGTGCGCGAAGAACTGCTCGACGACGTCGGCCGCGGCCCTTCCCCGGTCGTACTCGCCGAAGTCCGCGACGAACCGCTCGCGCGCGGCGGCGTACTTGACGCGCTGTTCGTCCAGCGAGCCGAGGGCCGCGTGCAGTTCGTCCTCGGTGCGCAGGACGGGGCCGGGGGCGCGGTCGAGCAGGTCGAAGTAGGTGCCGCGGCCCTCGACCACGTACTCCTCGTAGTCGTGGACGAGGAAGAACAGGGGCCGGTCGAGGAGGGCGTAGTCGAACATCACGGACGAGTAGTCGGTGATCAGCCCGTCGGCGAGCGCCAGCAGCGGGGTCATGTCGTGGTGTGCGGTGACGTCGACGACGCGGCCCCGCACGGACGGCGGGAGCACGACGTGGTTGAGGTAGTGCGAGCGGACCAGGAGGACGTAGCGGTCGCCGAAGGTGTCGGCGAACCGTTCGACGTCGAAGGGCAGGGTGAACCGCCGCTGCTTGTCCGCGCGCCCCCGGAAGGTCGGGGCGTAGAGCAGGACGGCGCGGTCGGCGGGGATGCCCAGTTCGGCGGCGAGCGGCCCGCGTTCGCGCCGCCCGGAGGCCCGCTCCTTCTCCCGGGCCCGTACGAGCGCGTCGTTGCGGGGGTAGCCGACGCGCAGCAGGGTCCCTTCCTTCAGCCGGAACGCCCGCGCCAGGGTGCGTACGTCGTGCTCGGAGCGGATCAGGAACCGGTCGAAGCGGTCCAGGACGCGCTGCTGGTCCTCCTGCGCCGGACGGGGCTTCAGCTTCCATTCGGGCTCGTCGAATCCCATCCGCTTGAGCGCGGACCCGTGCCAGGTCTGGAGGTAGGTGGTGCCGGGCCGTTTGGCCAGCTTCAGCGGATAGCTCTGGTTGTCGATCCAGAACGCGGCCCGGGCGAGCGCCCTGAGGTACGGCAGGGACCAGCGGCGCACCAGGGTGGCGTCGGCGGGGAACCCCTCGGGGCTCGTCGCGTACGACCACACCGCGTCGAACTCCAGTCCCCGGCGGCGCATCTCCTCGTAGAGGGCGCGGGGGCTGTCGCTGTACTGGCGGCCCAGGTGGCTCTCGAAGACGACGAGGCGCCTCCTGACGGGCAGGCGGCTGTACACCTCGTGGTAGAGGCGGATCCGGGCCGGTCCCGAGGTGAGCCGCTTGCGGACGGTCCTGACCCCGCGGACGCCGGACTTGGCGAGCCGGCCCGCCGGCCCGTGCACCCCGCGCAGGACGAGGGCGTTCGCCCGCTTGTCCGGGACGAGGCGGAAGGCGAGGTGGCCGCGGACGGAGACGCCCGGTTCGATCCGGTCGGCCACGAGCCGGCCGAGCCGGGGCCGGACGGGCAGCGAGCCGCCGCTCACTCCGGTCGCGGGGGCGGTGAGGCGGGTCGTGGTCCGCACGCCGTCGGCGTCGAGGCGCAGCCGTACGTCCCAGACGGCGTCCACGATGCCGAGCGGCCGCAGCCGTCCGCCGAGGTCGGCCGTGGCCTCCCAGGCGAGGGTGTCCCCCTCGTGCCGCACGGTGGCGACGGGGAAGCGGAACGTCTGGAAGCGCACGCCGGGCCTGCGGGCGTGGAAGAGCAGTTCCGCGCGGAGCCGGGCGCCGGGCGGGACGACGCCGAGCGGGTTGGTGATGCGCCCGGCGAGCCGGACGGTGCCGCCGCTGTGCGTGAAGGAGGTGAGCGCGTTGCGCAGGAACATCCGGTCGAGGGGCCGGGCGTGGTGGCCGAGGCCGGTCACGTCCAGGACGTGCCGGCCGAAGGGGTCGTCGAGGTGCTCGGCGCACCAGTACACGCGTCCGTCGCGTTCGACGAGCGGTGAGGAGATCTTGTCGCGGTTGCTGAGGGTGTCCACGGCGGGCAGCAGGTTGTCCCAGTCGCCGCGCTCGAGCAGGTAGGCGCAGACGGCGTGGACCGGCTCGGCCTCGTCGAAGGCGGCGCGGTCGACCGACTCCAGGTAGGGCCGGGCGAGCGCGGCGAACTCCCGGCGGTACGCCGCGTCCCGGAAGGGCAGTTCACGCAGGTGCAGTACGAGGTCGTGCTTGAGGAACTTGACGTCCTTGCGGAACTTCAGCTCGCCGAGGCCCCGGTCCGCGAGGAGTCGGTCGACCTGGCGGTGGATCTCCATGCGGTGCGCGAAGTTGGCGATCTCGTCGCGCCGGTTGCTGATCGACTTCGCCGTCGCGTGGTCGGTGATCCGCCAGTCGTAGACGCGGTTGGGGACGAGGGTGATGCGGCGGGCGGCCACGTAGGCACGGGCCGAGAACAGCAGGTCCTCGTAGTGGATGCCGACCGGGAACCCCAGGCCCTCGTCGAGCAGGAACCGCCTGCGGTAGCACTTGTTCGTCGACAGGGTGTCGTAGACGAGCAGGTCGGGCAGTTCGGAGACCGACTCCAGGGTGCGGGTGCGCTCGTAGAGCCAGGGGTACCACTTCACCTCCTTACGGGTGCGCGAGTCGACGTGGACGCGCACGCACAGGCCGGAGACGAGGTCGGCGCCGGTGGTCTCGGCGGCCTCGACCAGATTGCGGCAGGCGTTGCGTTCCAGCACGTCGTCGCTGTCGAGGAAGAGGACGTGGTCGCCGCGGGCCTCGCGGATGCCGAGGTTGCGCGGGGCACCGCAGCCGCCGCTGTTCTCGGGGAGCCTGAGGACGCGGACGCGGCCGGGGTGCTCGGCGGCCAGCCGCCGGGCCACCTCGTACGAGCCGTCGGTGCTGTGGTCGTCCACGACGACGGCCTCGACGCCGCGCAGCGTCTGGTCCAGGACGGAACGGACGGCCGTGGGCAGCCTCTCCGCGTCGTTGTAGACGATCACGACGACGGACGCGGCGAGCGGACGACGCGGATCCACGTTCATCTCATAGATGCTAGATATGACTGATCTGATGGTATAGGCGTATTGCGCCATTCGTGGACACGCGCCCCCGTGGCCACGCGCCCCGTTGCGCACGCGCGGCACGCGGGGTCGGGGAGCGGGGTGTTCCGGGCCGGAAACGGGAGCGCCCCGGACCGTTCCCGGCCCGGGGCGCTCCGTCGACGTACAGGCGACGTCCGGCGACTACGCGTGCGTACGCAGCAGCGTCCGCATCGTCCGCATGGCGACGGACAGGTTGGCGAGGTCGAAGGTGTCCGAGCCCTGGATCTCCTCCAGGGTCGTGCGCGCCCGTCCGAGGATCGCCGCGTTCTTCTCCTCCCACGCCTTGAAGCGCTGCTCAGGGGTGGACGTGCCATTGCCGACGGCCAGCACGTCCGCGGTGAGCGCCGCGTGGGCCGCGTACAGGTCCTCGCGGATCGACGCGCGGGCCATGGACTGCCAGCGGTCGAAGCGCGGCAGGTCGATGATGCGGTCCATGAGCCGGGTGATGCCCAGACGGTCGGCGAGATCGTAGTAGACCTCGGCGACGTCCATCGCGTCCTTGCCCATGCGGTCGGCCACCGCGACGATGTCCAGCGCCGGGAAGGCCGACGAGAAACCGGCCACGCGCGTCGCCAGCTCCTCCGGCACCCCCGCGCCCGAGAGCTCGTCGTGGATCGACTGGTACCACTCCAGGTCCGCGCCGCGCAGCAGCTTCGGCAGCTCCGACCAGACCTGCCGGACGCCCGCTCCGAAGAACGAGATCGTCTCCGCGATCTGCAGCGGCTGCGGCCGGTTGTTCAGCAGCCAGCGCGTGCCGCGCTCGACGAGCCGGCGCGAGTGCAGCCGGATCCGGGTCTGCACCTCCGCGTCGACGACGGTGTCGAGCGACTCGACCGCGTCCCAGACGGCGCTCGACTCGAAGATCGCGCGGGCCGCGGTCTGCGCCCGGACGATCTCCTCCAGCGAGGCCCCGGTCTCCTCCCGCAGCCGGTGCAGGAAACTCGTCCCGCCCGTGTTGACGGTGTCGTTGACCAGCACCGTCGTGATGATCTCGCGGCGCAGCGCGTGCGCCTCGATCTGCTCGCGGAAGCCGTCGCGCAGCGCCGTCGGGAAGTACGCGTGGAGCAGGCCCGCGAGATACGGGTCGTCGGGCAGCGAGGTGGTGAGCAGCTCCTCCGCGACCGTGATCTTCGTGTAGGCGAGGAGTACGGCCGTCTCGGGACCGGTGAGCCCCTGTCCGGCGTTGATCCGCTCGCGGATCTGCCGGTCGGCGGGCAGGAACTCCAGCGCCCGGTCGAGGTGTCCCTCGCGCACCAGGTGGCGGATGAACCGCTGCTGCGCGTGGAGCATGCTCCCGGACTGGGCGAGGGCGTTGGCGATCGCCAGGTTCTGCGCGTAGTTGTTGCGCAGGACGAGCGCGCCGACCTCGTCGGTCATCTCGGCGAGCACCTTGTTGCGCTGCTTGACGGTCAGATCGCCGTCGGTGACGACCGAGTTGAGCAGGATCTTGATGTTCACCTCGTGGTCGGAGGTGTCGACGCCGGCGCTGTTGTCGATCGCGTCGGTGTTGATCCTTCCGCCCGCGCGGGCGAACTCGATCCGGCCGAGCTGGGTCAGGCCGAGGTTGCCGCCCTCCCCGACGACCTTGACGCGCAGGTCGGCGCCGTCCACACGGATCGCGTCGTTGGCCTTGTCGCCGACGTCCGCGTGCGACTCGGTGCTCGCCTTGACGTAGGTGCCGATGCCGCCGTTCCACAGGAGATCGACCGGCGAGGCGAGGATCGCCCGCATCAGGTCGGCCGGGGTCAGCTTGGTGACGTTGCCCTCGATGCCCAGGGCCTCGCGGATGTGCGCGTTGATCTGGATGGCCTTGGCGCTGCGCGGGAAGATGCCGCCGCCCGCGGACAGCAGCGAGGTGTCGTAGTCCGCCCAGGAGGAGCGCGGCAGCTCGAACAGCCGGCGGCGCTCCGCGTACGAGGTCGCCGATTCCGGGACCGGGTCGATGAAGATGTGCCGGTGGTCGAAGGCGGCGACCAGGCGGATGTGCTCGGACAGCAGCATGCCGTTGCCGAACACGTCGCCGGACATGTCGCCGACGCCGACGACGGTGAAGTCCTCGGTCTGGGTGTCCACGCCCAGCTCCCGGAAGTGCCGCTTCACCGACTCCCAGGCGCCGCGGGCGGTGATGCCCATGCCCTTGTGGTCGTAACCCGCCGAGCCGCCGGAGGCGAAGGCGTCGCCGAGCCAGAAGTCGTAGGCCTCGGCGACCTCGTTGGCGATGTCCGAGAACGTCGCCGTGCCCTTGTCGGCGGCGACGACGAGATAGGTGTCCTCGCCGTCGTGGCGGACGACGTCGGCGGGCGGGACGACCTCACCGGCGACCAGGTTGTCGGTGATGTCGAGCAGCGCCGAGATGAACGTCTTGTAGCTGGCGATGCCCTCGGCGAGCCAGGCGTCCCGGTCCACGGACGGGTCGGGCAGCTGCTTGGCGACGAAGCCGCCCTTGGCGCCCACCGGCACGATCACCGTGTTCTTGACCATCTGCGCCTTGACCAGGCCGAGGATCTCGGTGCGGAAGTCCTCACGCCGGTCGGACCAGCGCAGACCGCCGCGGGCCACCTTGCCGAACCGCAGGTGCACGCCCTCGACACGCGGCGAGTACACCCAGATCTCGTACGCCGGGCGCGGCGCGGGCAGATCCGGGATGGCCTGCGGGTCGAACTTCATCGACACGTAGGCGTGCGGCGTGCCTTCCTCGGTGTGCTGGAAGAAGTTGGTGCGCAGGGTGGCCTTGATGACGGTGAGGAAGGAGCGCAGGATCCGGTCCTCGTCGAGCGAGGCGACCTGGTCGAGCGCGGCCTCCAGCTCCTCCAGCAGGGCGTCGGTCAGCTCCACGCCCGCGCCCTGCCGCTCCGGCGACATCCGGGCCTCGAACAGGGAGACGAGCAGCCGGGTGGTGTGGACGTTGTTGCGGAGGGTGTCCTCCATGTAGTCCTGGCTGAAGGTCGCCCCGGCCTGGCGCAGGTACTTGGCGTACGCGCGCAGCACCATCGCCTGCCGCCAGTTCAGCCCGGCGCTCAGCACGAGGGCGTTGAAGCCGTCGTTCTCGGCCTGACCGGTCCAGGTCGCGGCGAACGCCTCCTGGAACCGCTCGCGCCCGTCCTCGGCGAGGTGGCTCCCCTCGCTCTGCGAGGTGGGCAGCAGCAGCCCGAAGTCGTAGATCCAGGCGGTCGTACGGTCCGAGCAGCGCAGCTCGTACGGGCGCTCGTCGGTGACCTCGACGCCCATGCGGCTGAGGGCGGGCAGCACCGCGGAGAGCGAGACCTGCTCACCGGTGCGGTAGATCTTGAAGCGGCGCTCGCCGGGACCGGCGCCCACCGGCTCGTACAGGCTGAGCGCGAAGTCCTGGGACGGGTCCTGGGTGAGCTGTTCCAGGTGGACCAGGTCGGCGACGGCCGAGCGGGGGGTGTGGTCGGCCTTGTACCCCTCGGGGAAGGCGTTGCCGAAGCGGCGCAGCAGCTCGGCCGCGCGCTCCTCGCCGAACTCGGCGTGCAGCGCCTCGCCGAAGCCGTCGGCCCACGAGCGGGCGGCCTCGACGAGCCGGCCCTCGATGCGCTCCTTGTCGGCGTCGGACAGCTCGGGCAGTTCGGTGCCCGGCGCGACCCGGACCACGAAGTGCAGCCGGGACAGGATCGACTCGGTGTTCCAGGCGGTGAAGTCGACGCTGACGCCGCCGAGCTCCTCCTTCAGGATGTCGATGATCCTCAGGCGCACGCCGGTGGTGTAGCGGTCGCGCGGCAGGTAGACGAGGGCCGAGTAGTAGCGGCCGTACTCGTCCTGGCGCAGGTAGAGCCGCAGCCGGCGGCGCTCCTGGAGGTACAGGACGCTGGTGACGATCGCGCGCAGCTCGTCGGGCGGCGTCTGGAACAGCTCGTCGCGCGGGTAGGTCTCCAGGATCTGCAGCAGGTCGCGCCCGTCGTGGCTGTTGGGCGAGAAGCCCGCGCTCCTGAGGACCTCCTCGACCTTGCGTCGGACGACCGGGACCCGGCGCACCGACTCGGTGTACGCGGCCGAGGAGAACAGCCCGAGGAAACGCCGCTCGCCGATCACGTTGCCCTCGGCGTCGAACTTCTTGACGCCCACGTAGTCGAGGTACGACGGCCGGTGCACGGTGGCGCGGCTGTTGGCCTTGGTGAGGATCAGCAGCTTGTGCTCGCGCGCCTTGGCACGGGCGTCGGCGGGCAGCCGCTCGAACGACGGGCTGACGGGGTGGCTGTCCTCGCCGCCGTGCTTCGGGTCGGAGCGCAGGATGCCGAGGCCGGTGCCGGGGACGGCGGCCAGCGAGTCGTCGTCCCGCAGCCGGTACTCGCGGTAGCCGAGGAAGGTGAAGTGGTCCGCGGCCAGCCAGCGCAGCAGCTCCCGGGCCTCCTCGACCTCCTGGTCGCGCAGGTCGTCGGCGGTCGGCTCCTTGGGCAGCTCGTCGGCGATGCGCAGCGCGGAGTCGCGCATCTTCTCCCAGTCCTCGACGGTCTCGCGGACGTCGGAGAGCACGCGCAGCAGATCGGCGGTGATCTGCTTCAGGTCCGCGCGGTCGGTCTCGCGGTCGACCTCGACGTGGATCCAGGACTCGGTGTACGTGTCGTGCGGCAGCTCGCCGGCCGGCCGGGTCTTCAGGACTTCCAGCAGCTTGCCGGTGACGTCGCGGCGCACCGTCATCAGCGGGTGGATGACGAGGTGGATGCCCCGGCCCTGGCGCGACAGCTCGTTCGTCACCGAGTCGACGAGGAAGGGCATGTCGTCGGTGACGACCTCGACCACGGAGTGCGTGCACGTCCAGCCGTTCTCCTCGACGGTCGGCGTGTGCACCCGCACGTTGGCCGTGCCCTGCGGACGGTTCTCGGCCAGCCGGTAGTGCGAGAACGCGGCTCCGAAGACGTCGACCGGGTCGCGGTCGGTCAGGTCCTCCGGGGCGGTGTGCAGGTAGTAGCGCTGGAGGAACGTGAGCACGGTTTCCCGGTCGGGTGCGCTCTCGCCCGTGGTCCCAGTCGGTAGATGCCCCCCGGCCGGGCTGTTCTCAGCTACCCGGGCGGCCCGTTCGAGCAGCTCGGCCTTGGCTTCGTCCAGCTTGGTCTGCATGGTCCTCTGGCTCCTGTCGCGCGCCGTTGCGTGACGTTGAAGAAATCGAAGTGACGTAACGCCATGACGCGGGGTGTCCGGTCGGAATCGACGCTATGCCGCAATGAGAGTCGGGCGGGGGGATATCGGCCACTTTCGACACCGGAGAGGACTGTGACCCTGCTCTCGGCAGGACCCTCACGGGCGTCGCCCGCGTCCATGGGGCCGGTGGCCGGGGCCGCCCGGGGGGACCAGCGACGGCCCGGTCACGGATGTGGTCCGTACTCACCGGGCGCGTGGCAGGGGCGCCGATGCCCCCGCGAAATATCGCGCTGATCACGCCACCAGGCTATCGCCCCGCACCGGGTCCCCGTCATGAGCCGCATGTGTACAAAACCGGAGCCCGAACTTTGCCACTCTGCACAGAACCATTCCGGCCAGCCGGGGGGTAAGGAGCGGGGCGGGCGAAGCACCGGGGTTTGGACGGGAGGGAGCGCCGGGGCAGGGACGGAGCGCCGGGACGGGAGAGGGGCTGGGGGCCGGGGCGGGGTGAGACGGGAGGGA
This sequence comes from Streptomyces sp. NPDC008313, assembly GCF_042956125.1. Lineage (NCBI taxonomy): Bacteria > Bacillati > Actinomycetota > Actinomycetes > Kitasatosporales > Streptomycetaceae > Streptomyces > Streptomyces sp. NPDC008313. The sequence goes on along the minus strand of NZ_JBIBFR010000032.1, from coordinate 22,651 downwards.
GCGGGGCTCGGGGGCGGAGCCCCGGGGCCTGGACGGGGAAGGGCCCCGGAGCCGAGGACGAGAGCCGGGGCCGGGGCCGGGGGCGGAGCCCCGCCCCGGGACGGGACGGGTAGTCGGGGTCAGAGGCGGAGCCCCGGGACGGGACGGGTAGTCGGGGTCAGGGGCGGGGCACCAGTCGGGTCCGGGGCGGAGCCCCGGGGGTGGGAAGGGAAGGGGCGGAGGGGGCGAGAGAAACCCTCACCCCGCCAACCGCTCGGCCACCCCCACCGCCTCCTCCAGCGTGTCCACCACCGGCACCCCCACGACCTCAAGACTCGCCCGCCCGTGCGACCCCCCGGTGTACAGCACCGCCCGCGCCCCCACATGCGTCGCCGCCACCGCGTCGTCCGCCGCGTCACCGATCACGACCACCCGCTCGGGTGCCACCCCGGCCAGCGCGGCCAGATGCCGCACCATGTGCTCCGCCTTGCTCCCTCCGGACGGCCCGACCCGCCCGTCCACCCGGACGAAGTGCGACTCGATCCCGAACCCCCGCACCAGCGGGACGAGCTCGTCGTGCGTGTACATGCTCAGGATGGACTGGCTGCGCCCCGCCGACCGCCATCCGGCGAGCAGCTCGGGCACGCCCTCCGCGAGCCCGCACGCGGCCCGGTGCTCGGCGTAGTGCCGGTGGAAGACCGCGTCCATGAGTTCCCACTCGGCATCGGTCGGCAGCCGCCCGATCAGCCGTTCGTAGAACTTCGGCACCGGCACGCAGTACAGCGCCCGGTACTGCTCCAGGGTGATCGGCTCGATCCCCAGTTCGGCGAAGGCGGCGTTCGTGGCGCCGATGATCGCCGTGATGTCGTGGAACAAGGTTCCGTTCCAGTCCCACACGATGTGTGCTGCTTCGCGCTTCCCCATACGCAGAAAATACTCGCCCCGGCCGGATGAGCACGGGGCTGGTCCCGAACATCACACCGGAGCCGGAGCGAGGCGCCACACCTGGGCGGAGGCACCCGGGGCGCCACGCCGCACGGGCCCCCCGCACCGCCTCCGCCACGAAGGCACCCCACCCGCTCGGTCCCGCCCGCTCGGTCCCGTCCGCTCAGTCCCGTCCGCTCAGTCCTCCGGCCCCACCAGGTGGGGGATCTCCTGCGTGGCGAACCACAGCAGCTCGTGGTCCTCCGCACCGTCCACGACGAACTGGGCGTCGTCGTCCCCGAGGTCCGCCGCCCCCAGCGCGTCCGCCGCGGCGGTGACGTCCGCCTCGGCGTCGTCCGCGTCGACGTGCACCGCCGCCGCCTTGGCCAGCGGCACGGGGTCCGCGAGCCGCACCTCGCCGAGCGCCGACGGGTCGAGGCCCCGGTCGGGGTCCGCCACCGCCGCACGGTCCGGCACGTCGACCGCGACGACGACCCGCCTGCGCACGGCCCCGGGCTCGACCGCGAGCAGCCGCAGGGAGGCCAGCGCGGCCCGGTTCAGCGCCGCGTACTCCAGTTCCTCGATGTCGTCGGACACGTACCACTCGCGCAGCGCCGGCGTGACGGCGTACGCGACCGACGGTCCGGGCCCCAACTGCCCCGTCCTGTGCGCCTCGGCGAGGCCGGAGAGGGTCAGGGGGACGTAGACGCGCATGGCTGGCCGCTTTCGTAGTCGGAAGGCTCCGTGGAGGCCCCGGGAGGGCGGTTCCCCGTCTCACGGAAGGGCTCCAGGATACGTGCGCGTGTCCCCTTTCGAGTCCGGTCCACACCCCCGGACGGCGTCCACCCCGGGGCCTTCAACTCACCCGGTACACCCCTGTCCCGCCACGGGTCCCGACACCTCACGTCACCCTGATAGGTGAACCTCCGGCCGGGTCCGACGCGCCCCGGCCGTCCTTGCGGACGCCCGCCCGGACCTCGTACAAGATCCCTCGACACCCAAGTTACCGCCCGGTATCGCTCCGGGCCCTGCGGAACGGGGACGACGTATGAACAAGGTGATGACCAGGACCAGGCGGCAGCACCCCGGCGGCCGCCCGCCGGGCCGCCACGACACCCGCCGCCCCGGCACCGCCCCGTCACGCCCGGCGCCGGGCGGCAGCGCGCCCTCCCGTGCGGCGGCCGAGCGCACCGCCCCCCTCACGGCCCCCCGCACCTCCCCTCGCGACGACTCCCCCGTCGCGGCACACACACCGCGGACCCGGCCCGCCCCCGACCGCCCGACCCCGTACCGCCCGAGCCCGCACCGCCCGGCACCGCTCCCGCACGGCGGACCGGCTCCCCGGCCCACCGACGTCTTCGCCGAACTGCTCCTCGCCGTACTGAGCGGCCGGCGGCCCGTCCACTGCATGCTGCGCCACACCGCGGGCCGCGCCTACGACGAGCTCGCCTGGCTCGCGGAACGCGGTCCCCTGCGCACCCGCGGCCCCCGCCCCGTCGTCCGCGACATCGGCTACTACGTCGTCCGGCCCGGCGCGGTCGAGGCCTTCGCCCGGATCGGCGCCGGCGACCGGCTGCGCGCGATGGCGTTCCGTCTGGAGCAGGCTCCCGACAACCGCTGGCGCTGCACCGCGGTGGAGCTGGGCGGCCCCCGGATGCCCCGCTCCTACGACGACTGACCCGCCGGCCGCCGCCGCGCCGTCGGCCCCGCTCCCCGTCCGCGCCGAGCCCTGCGATCCGGCACCGCGCCGGACGCCGAAGGGCCGGGCACCCACAGGTACCCGGCCCTCCCGACGTCACCACGTCACGACATCTCCCGATGTCACGACGTCAACGCGTCACGGCGTCACTTCTTGCGGCGACGGCCGCCCTTCTGCTGCTTGCGGCGCTCCGCGCGGGTGAGGCCGTCGGCCTCCGAACGGACCGGCTCGTCGTCGACGAAGTCGCCCTCGACGACACCGCCCTCACCGTCGACGGTCGGCGCGGAGAAGTGCAGCCGGTCCGGACGCTGCGGGGCGTCCAGGCCCTTGGCGCGGATCTCCGGGCGCGCCCCTGCGCCCGCGGGAACGGCGTCCTCCTTGACCATCGAGGGCTTCTCGTCCTCGACGGGGACCTCCTCGACCTGCTGCTCGACCTGGACCTCCAGGTTGAACAGGTAGCCGACGGACTCCTCCTTGATGCCGTCCATCATGGCGGTGAACATGTCGAAGCCCTCGCGCTGGTACTCGACCAGCGGGTCCTTCTGCGCCATGGCCCGCAGGCCGATGCCCTCCTGGAGGTAGTCCATCTCGTAGAGGTGCTCGCGCCACTTGCGGTCGAGGACGGAGAGCACGACACGCCGCTCCAGCTCTCGCATGATCTCGGAGCCGAGCTGCTCCTCACGCGCCGCGTACTGCTCGCGGATGTCGTCCTTGATGGACTCGGAGATGAACTCGGCGGTCAGACCGGCACGGTCGCCGGCCGCCTCCTCCAGCTCCTCGACGGTGACCTTCACCGGGTAGAGCTGCCGGAAGGCGCTCCACAGCCGGTCCAGGTCCCACTCCTCGGCGAAGCCCTCCGCGGTCTCCGCCGCGATGTAGGCGTCGATCGTGTCGTCCGTGAAGTGCTGGATCTGCTCCTGCAGGTCCTCGCCCTCCAGGACGCGGCGACGCTCGCCGTAAATGACCTCGCGCTGCCGGTTGAGGACCTCGTCGTACTTGAGGACGTTCTTACGGGTCTCGAAGTTCTGCTGCTCGACCTGGGACTGCGCGGAGGCGATGGCCCGGGTCACCATCTTGTTCTCGATCGGGACGTCGTCGGGGACGTTCGCCATCGACATGACGCGCTCGACCATCTGGGCCTTGAACAGGCGCATCAGGTCGTCGCCGAGGGAGAGGTAGAAGCGGGACTCGCCGGGGTCGCCCTGACGGCCGGAACGACCGCGCAGCTGGTTGTCGATACGCCGCGACTCGTGCCGCTCGGTGCCGAGGACGTAGAGACCGCCGAGCTCCTTGACCTCTTCGAACTCCGCCTTCACGGCCCGCTCGGCCTTCTCCATGGCGGCGGGAAGGGCGGCGGCCCACTCCTCGATGTGCTCCTCCGGGTCGAGGCCGCGCTGGCGCAGCTCCGCCTCGGCGAGGTCGTCCGGGTTGCCGCCGAGCTTGATGTCCGTACCGCGGCCGGCCATGTTGGTGGCGACGGTGACGGCGCCCTTGCGGCCGGCCTGGGCGACGATGGTCGCCTCACGGTCGTGCTGCTTGGCGTTCAGCACCTCGTGCTGGATGCCCCGCTTGCTGAGCTGCTGCGAGAGGTACTCGGACTTCTCGACCGAGGTGGTGCCGACCAGGATCGGCTGGCCCTTCTCGTGCTTCTCTGCGATGTCGTCGACGACCGCGTCGAACTTGGCGACCTCGGTGCGGTAGATCAGGTCCGACTGGTCCATGCGGACCATGGGCTTGTTCGTCGGGATGGGGACCACGCCGAGCTTGTAGATCTGGTGGAACTCGGCGGCCTCGGTCATCGCCGTACCGGTCATGCCGGAGAGCTTGCCGTAGAGGCGGAAGAAGTTCTGCAGGGTGATCGTGGCGAGGGTCTGGTTCTCGTCCTTGATGTCCACCCCTTCCTTCGCCTCGATCGCCTGGTGCATGCCCTCGTTGTAGCGGCGGCCGGCGAGGATACGGCCGGTGTGCTCGTCGACGATCATGACCTCGCCGTCGATGACGACGTAGTCCTTGTCCTTCTTGAAGAGCTCCTTCGCCTTGATGGCGTTGTTCAGGTAGCCCACCAGCGGGGTGTTCACCGACTCGTAGAGGTTGTCGATGCCCAGCCAGTCCTCGACCTTGGTGACGCCGGGCTCGTGGATGGCGACGGTGCGCTTCTTCTCGTCGACCTCGTAGTCGCCGGTCTCCTCGATGCCCTTGAGGGGGTTGCCCGCCTCGCCCTTCTTCAGGCGCGTGACCAGCTTGGCGAAGTCGCCGTACCACTTGGTGGCCTGGTCGGCGGGGCCGGAGATGATGAGCGGGGTGCGGGCCTCGTCGACGAGGATGGAGTCGACCTCGTCGACGATCGCGAAGTTGTGGCCGCGCTGCACGAGCTCGTCCTGCGACCAGGCCATGTTGTCGCGGAGGTAGTCGAAGCCGAACTCGTTGTTCGTGCCGTACGTGATGTCGCACGCGTACTGCTCGCGGCGCTGGGCCGGCGTCATGTTGGCGAGGATGCAGCCGACGTTCAGGCCCAGGAACTTGTGGACGCGGCCCATCATCTCGGAGTCGCGCTCGGCCAGGTAGTCGTTGACCGTGATGAGGTGGACGCCTTCTCCGGAGAGGGCGTTCAGGTACGCGGGAAGCGTGCCGACCAGGGTCTTGCCCTCACCGGTCTTCATCTCGGCGACAAAGCCGAGGTGGAGGGCGGCGCCGCCCATCAGCTGCACGTCGTAGTGACGCTGGCCCAGCGTGCGCTTGGCGGCCTCACGGACCGTCGCGAACGCCTCCGGCAGCAGGTCGTCGAGGCTCTCGCCGTCGGCGTACCGCTGCTTGTACTCATCGGTGAGGGCCCGCAGCTCGGCGTCGGAGAGGTCGACGAAGTCCTCTTCGATGGAGTTGACCTGGTCCGCAATGCGGTGCAGCTTGCGCAGGATCTTGCCTTCGCCTGCACGCATGATCTTGGAGAGGACGGACACGGGGGTTGGTCTCCTTGCCGGTCGGGCCTGGGACGGTCGGTTTCCATTGACATGGCTGAGCAACGGCCATCGTATGCGAGGACCCCGCCGCGCCGGGAGGTCCGCGATCGGGACAGCCAACAGGACAACGGACGGGTGACCGGGATGGTGCCGCGTCCCCGCCGCCGAATCGACAAAATGTAACCATGCCGTCACCCGGCGGCAGCCCCGGACCCGTGCGCCGAACCAGTGGCTTCCGCACCGTCGGCCCCGCAGAATCGGGCAATGGACCCCTTCACCCTCACCACCGGCCGGCTCCTCCTCCGCGCCGTCGGCCCGCACGACACCGACGCCGTGTACGAGGCCGCCCAGGACGCCGACATCCAGCGCTGGACGACGATCCCGTCGCCCTATCTGCGGGAGCACGCCGAGGGGTTCACCCACCAGCTGGTGCCGGACGGCTGGGCGGACGGTTCGATGTTCACCTTCGGCGTCTTCCTCCCCATGGGGGCGCTGGCCGGGATGCTCAGCTTCTCACCACGCTCCCCCGGCGTCGGCGAGGTCGGCTTCTGGGCGGCGAAGGAACACCGCGGCAACGGCTACATCACCGAAGCCGTGACGGCCGTGTCCCGCTGGGCGTTCACCCGCCTGTCCGTCGACCGGGTCGAGTGGCGCGCGGAGGTGGGCAACACGGGTTCCCGCGCGGTCGCCGAACGCGCGGGCTTCACCATCGAGGGCACGCTCAGGTCCGCCATCAGCAACAAGGGCACCCGCCGGGACTGCTGGATCGGCTCCCTGCTCCCCTCGGACCTCGGCCTCCCCTCGGCATCGCCCTACCTGCCGTCGTCCTGACCGCGGACTCGCCTGCCGCCGGGGAGCGTGACAGGCCGATGCGGGCCCCGTGACAGGCCGATGCGGGCCCCCGGCGGCGAACGCCCAGCTCACACCAGGCTGTCAGTCCCACCCCCTATCGTGCGGACATGACCACCCTTCCGCGCCCCACGACAGAGCTCTCCGCCGACGAAGCCCGCCGCATAGCCCTGCGCGCGCAAGGTCTCCTCGGCGCCCCCGACCGCCGCGGGGGCGTCAGGGGAGTCCTGCGGCACCTGGGCGCGGTCCAGCTCGACACCATCTCCGTCCTGGCCCGCTCCCACGAACTGATCCCGTACGCCCGCCTCGGCGCGGTCGGCCGCGACACGGTGAACCGCGCGTACTGGACGCCCGGCCCCGACGGCGCCCCGCACGCCTTCGAGTACTGGTCGCACGCCGCCTGCGTCCTGCCCATCGAGGAGTGGCCGCACTTCGCCTTCCGGCGCCGCGCCTACCGCGCCCGCCCGCACTGGAACCACGCCCTGCCCGACGGCGTGTACGACCAGGTCGTCAAGCAGCTGCGCACCGAAGGCCCGCTGACGGCGACGGACTTGGGCGGCGCGAAGCGGACCAGTGACTGGTGGGACTGGTCCGGCACGAAGGTCGCCGTGGAGCGCGCGCTGATGCACGGGGAGGTGGTGTGCGTCGAGCGCCGCGGCTGGAAGCGCGTGTACGACCTCGCCGAGCGCGCGATCCCCGAGGCGCTGCTGCACGACGATCTGGACGACACCGAGTGCCTGCGCAGGCTCGTGCGTCTCGCGGGCCGCTCCCTGGGCGTCGGTACGCGCGCGGACATCGCCGACTACCACCGCCTCAAGGCCGAGCAGGTCGACGCGGTGATCGCCGACTCGGGACTGGTCCCGGTGACGGTCGAGGGCTGGGGCAAGCCCGCGTGGGCCGATCCGGCGGCGCTGGCGACCCCTCCGCGCGGGCGGCACCGCACCACGCTGCTGTCCCCGTTCGACTCGCTGATCTGGGACCGGGCGCGCACGGAGCGGATCTTCGGCTTCACCCACCGCCTGGAGGCGTACGTCCCCAAGCCCAAGCGTGTGTACGGCTACTTCGCCATGCCCGTGCTGGCGGGCGGCCGTCTGGTCGGGCGCGTAGACCCGGCGCGGGAGGGCGGGACCCTGGTCGCCAGGCAGGTCACCCTGGACGGCCCGAAGGCCGTCCCCGCGGTGGCCCGGGCGCTGGTCCAGGCGGCGAGCTGGGTGGGCGTCATGGACATCCGCGTGGAGCGCGTCGACTCCCCGGAACTGCGGGAGCCCCTCGTCCGGGAGGTGCCCCGGGCGCTGGTCGCCGCCCTGCGCTGACCGACTCAGCGGATCTCGAGGATCTTCTCCCGCATCGCGTAGACTACCGCCTCCATCCTGGAGTGCAGCTGCAGTTTCTCCAGGATGTTGCGCACGTGGTTCTTCACGGTGTTCTCGCTGATGAACAACTCCTTGGCGATGTCCCGGTTGTTCATTCCGGTCGCCACGAGCTTCAGGACCTCCAGCTCACGGTCCGTCAGCCGGGGCGCCGGCACGAGGCGCCTCTCGTCGGTGCGCTGGATCATCGACTTGAACTCGGTGAGCAGTTTCGACGCCATCGAGGGGCTGATCTGCGACTGGCCGTCGGCCACCGCGCGAATGGCCGTGGCCACCTCGTCCGTGGAGATCTCCTTGAGGAGATAACCCGTCGCACCGGCCTTGATCGCGTCGTAGAGATCGGCCTCCTCGTCGCTGATCGTCAGCATGATGATCTTCGCGCTCGGAGCCACCTCCTTGATGGACGTGCACGCCTCGATGCCGCCGCGCTTGGGCATGCGTACGTCCATCAGCACGATGTCGGGCAACAGATCCGCCGCCTTGTCGACGGCCTCCGCCCCGTCACCCGCCTCGCCGACGACCTGGATGTCCTCCTCGGCGGCGAGCACGATCTCCAGGCCGCGGCGGAAGAGGGCGTGGTCGTCCACGACAAGGACCCTGATCGGTTCCTTGCGTGGGGATTCCGCGTCCGGGCCCATGGCGACAACGCCGTCGTCGGCGCCCTCGTCACGCATCGGTCCGAAGCTGTCCGCCATCGTTCCTCCCCCTGAAGGCCGTGGCCTGTGTTTCCTGAGCCGTCGCCAACCCAGGGCGACAACACACCGGTTGGGGCCCGGTGCGGCCATGATTCCATGCCGGGGCGGCGGCGCGGTGACGGAGCGGGGTGCGAAGGGGTCGCACACCGGTGCCCCTGGGGGCGCACACGCGCTCCAGGGGCACCGGCTGAACCGTCGTCGTCACCGGGTGAGGTCACCCACCGAGGGCACCGCCCGCCTCGCCCGACTGCGCGCGGGCGACCATCGGGTCCGTGCTGAGGTGGATGACGCCGTAGTCGTAGGCGTGCCGGCGGTAGACGACGCTCGGTTCCTTCGTCTCGGAGTCCACGAAGAGGTAGAAGTCGTGCCCGACCAGCTCCATCTCGTAGAGCGCCTGGTCGAGCGTCATCGGGGAGGCGACGTGGGTCTTCTCGCGGACGACGAGCGGACCTTCTCCCATGACCTCGATGGACCCGATCTTCTTGGTCGGAACGTTGTCCGGCTCCTCGTCCTGGACGATCTCGCCGTTCCCGTTCAGCGTCGCGGCGTCGGGGACGGTGTCGGCGACCTCGGCCGCCGAGAGCCTGCCCGCACCGCGGCGGGTGTGGCGCTTGTCGTGCTGCTTGCGCAGCCGGGCCTCGAGCTTGTCCGCCGCCAGGTCGAGCGCCGCGTACGGATCGCTGGCCGCTGCCTCCGCCCGGATCACCGGGCCACGGGAGCGGAGCGTGATCTCCACTCGGTCGCAGCGGTCGGCCTGCCGGGGGTTGGGCTCCTTGGACACCTCGACGTCGAGGCTGATCACCTTGCCATCGAGCTTCTGGATCTTCTCCAGCTTCAGCTTCTCGGCCACGTGCTTGCGGAACCGCTCGGGCACCTCGGTCTTGCGGCCCTTGACGACGATGTCCACGCAGAACTCCGTTCCCGGATAGCTCCGCTCCTGTGGCGGAGCATCTCCCTTTTGCACCAGGTCCCGGTACGTTCCGGGGCCTCGGACTCGGTGACGTCCACCTCCTCCTCCCCCGCGGGCAAGATCTCCACCCCACCGGCGCGGGTGATTCAGCAGAACCGCGCACGGCATACGGCATTTCGGTAGGTGAGGGAGGACGGCGTCCTTTCCCTCACAACCGAACATATCTCGCCCGGACGGATGGCGTCACCCTCTACAGCGACGTACCCCCGTTCAGGTGATTTGACCCTCTCGTTACCTGCAACGATGCGAGTTCCCCGTCAGTTCCGGTTTATCTCGAACGCGTCCGGCGGAGCCGCGATCACGGCCGCGTGGATCACGCGTTCGGACCGCCCCGGGCCCGCCTTCTCGCGGACTCTCCGTCTCCTGTCCACTCCCGCCGGCGCCTCCTCGGTCCTCCGTTCTGCCGATGCTGCCCAGGTGGCCGCGGAATACGCGTCGGAGGCCGCGTCCCCGGCCACCCGGACGCCCCGCTCCACCCGGACGCCCCGCTCCGGCGCGGCGGCCCGCACGGCGCGCGCCGCCTCCGCCAGCGAGGCACCGGTCGTCATCAGGTCGTCGACGAGCACCAGCCGCCCGCCTCCGGCCAGCAGCCGGGCGCCGCCCGGGACGGCCTCCAGGGCATACGTGAGATTGGCGAGCCGCTGACGGGAGCCCAGTCCCGACTGGTCGGCCACGGCCCGCCGCTGCCGCAGCGCGGCGACGACCCGGGCCGGTGTCCCGGTGCGCCGCAGCTCCGCCGCCGCGGCGCACGCGATCCGCCGCGCCGGATCGTGCCCCCGCGCCCGCACCGACCGCCGTGAGGAGGGCACGGGAACCATGAGCACACCGCCGGCGCTCCCGGCCCGCGAACACCGCTCTCCCGCCCGTACGGCTCCTGCCAGAGCCGCTCCGAGCGGTCTCGCGAGTCCCAGGGCACCGCGCTCCTTGTGGGCGAGGAGCACGGCCCGCGCCTCGTCCGCGTACGGAGCGGCCGCGTGCACCACGGGCAGGCCGGCCGGCTCGGGCGTGGGACGCACCCGGCGTGGCACGGTCCCGCACAGGACGGCACGGCACTCGGGGCAGAGCACCGCACGGGCCCTGCCGCAGCCTCCGCAGTCGGCCGGCAGCACCAGGTCGGCGAGGTCCTGCCACCATCCGCGCATGGCCCCACTGTGCCGATCGGCGCGCGACCCCGCCACCCCTGTGGACAACCCCCTGTGGACAACCGCGCGGAGCTGCCGCGAAGGGTCACCCGCACAGGTGACGGCCGTCCCCGGCGGATGGTCAACCGGCCGGTCCGTCACCTCTGGGAGAGGGCCCCCAGGAAGACGGTCGCCCCCGACGGACCGGTCACCCGGGGTAGACCGGTGCCATACCGTCCTTGACGACCTTCTGCGGCTGCGACCCGGGCGACAGCCGCACGATCCCGTCCTCCGAGTGCGCCACCAGCGGCAGCTGCTCGTCCTCGGAGGCGGCTATCTCCTTCACGCCCGTCAGCCCGGACGGTGCCGAGCCCACCGGCGTGGAGCCGTCGACCTGCACGTACCGCATCTGCTGCACGCCGCCGGACTCCCGGCCGACCACCACGAGGCGGCTGTCACCGGCCCACGACATGGCCGTCACGTCCTCCAGCCTGGGCGCCACGGAACGCAGTTCGAGCAGGGAGACGGAGGGCCGCCCGTCCTCCTTGTCCTCGCGCTCGATCCGGCCGATCAACAGGGACCTCTTGTGGTCCTTCTCGACGATCAACGCGATCCGCACGCCGTCGGCGGCCACCCGCACCGCCTCGATGCGCCCGTCCAGGCCCGGCGCGGTGACCTCCAGCGGCTCGCCCGCGCCCTTCGCCAGCACGAGCAGCCGGGGACGGTCCGGATCGCGGTCGGCCACCCACAGGTCGCCCCGGCCGTCCCAGCTCGGCGTCGTCAGCCGGTCCTTCTCGGTCCCGCCGTCACTGCGCAGCACCGGCTCCCCGAGCGAACCGCCCGCCACCAGCGACCCGACGTACAGCGAGCGCCCGTCCAGCGACACTCCCGCCGCGGTGTCCTCGTCGCGGGCGACCGCGGCCGCCCGCAGCGCCTTCTCGCCCTCGCCCAGCGCGCCCGGCACTGGCTCCGGCACCCTGCCGCCTCCGCTGGGCATCCGTACGAGCCGGCTGTCGCCGTCGATGAAGTAGGTGTACTCGGGTGGCTTGCCCGTGCCGTGCAGGGCGATGATCTCCGCCGCGGCCTCGTCGAGCACGCACAGCTGCGAACCGTCGGAACGCTGCAGCTCCACCTCGTCCACACCGGTGGGGGTGAGGTCCTGGAGGGTGAACAGGAGTTGCGCCGCCATCTTGGCGCACTGGCTCTGGCCGACCCGGTCGACCCGCTCGTTCAGCGGTACCGTCAGCCGGTTCTGGTCGTCGGGCGTCAGCGACTTGACGCCCTTCCGCAGCTGCGTGCGGGACGGGAAGCTGGAGCGTGCGACCGGCGCCAGCCACCGCGTGGGCCCGTCCAGCAGGGTGCGCACCATCTCCGTCATCGGGTCGACCTGCTTGCGCACGTAGACGGGGTCGGCGACGGCTCCCGTCTGGCCGTCCGTGTCCGAAGGGTCGTTCGAAGCGAAGTAGTACTTGTTGACGGACACGTAGTTGCGCTGGAAGTCGGACTTGCCCATGACCACCCCGTGCGGCAGCCCGTCGATGCGCCACTGCTTGGTGCCCTTGAGCCGGACGAGGTGCACCGTCTCGTCGTACGACCCGTCGTCGGGCGCGTACGCGTGCTGGGAGTCCACGGTGGCGAGCTTGCGGCCGGTGAGCGTGTACGCGTACTCGCCGCTGCCCTCCCGGGCCCCCGAGTGCTCCCCCGACCTGTAGGGGCCGTCGGCGAGCACGGTGGTCGACCGGTCCGGCTGCCATGTCTTCGACGCCGCGTCCGTCAGGTACTTGCGTGCCGTCTCGTACCCGGGGTCGTCACTGGTCAGGGCTTCGAGGAAGCCCTGGACTATCTCCTCGGGCCGGGCGTCGTCGCGCGGCGGCACGGCGAAGACGCGGACCTGCGAGTCCTGCCGGGGCGTGGACTCCACCCCGCGCAGGTCCCCGCTGTCCGGCATCGAGGCACACCCGGCCAGCAGTACGGCGCAGCATCCCGCGGACGCCGCCACGCGCAACGGACGTCTCCGGCCGCCCCCCTCAGCGCCCACGAGTCGCCTCCCCTTGTCTCAGCTCGTCCTGCGCGTGTTGTCCCAGCTCGTCCTGCGCGTGTTGTCCCAGCTCGTCCTGCGCGTGTTGTCCCAGCTCGTCCTGCGCGTGTTGTCCCAGCTCGTCCTGCGCGCGCTCGCCCGAGTCACCCTCGTCGTGCTCACGCTCGTCGTGCGCGTGCTTCCCCGGCTCGCGCGGGTCCGTGTCGTGCTCACGCACGCCCCGGTGCCCCGGCGAGGCGGCTTCCGGCGCGGCCGGGCCCTCGCTCGCCGGGGGCGTCTCGTCCGCCCTGCGGGCGCCGGCCGGGGGGCGGGACACCACGCGTGCGCCGTTCCCGGGCAGTGCCGTGGGGTCGGCCGTCGGCGCAGGCCCCGACTGCCGCGGCGTGATGGGCGCGCGCTGCGGCACCGGCGGGGGCGTCGGCTTCCCCGTCGGCAGACCGGCGTCTTCGAGTCCGCGGTTGCGCCGCGAGTCCTTGGGTTCCAGGGGTATCGGTGAGCCCCGCAGCGGCTCGTCGGCGGTCCTGGGCAGCGTGAGCCGGAACTGCGAGCCGCCGCCCGGCTCGCCCCAGGCCTGCAGCCAGCCGCCGTGCAGCCGCGCGTCCTCCAGGGCGATGGACAGTCCGAGCCCGGTCCCCCCGGTGGTACGCGCGCGTGCCGGGTCGGCCCGCCAGAAGCGGCTGAACACCCGGGTCGCCTCGCCGGGCTTGAGCCCGACACCGTAGTCGCGCACGGCGATCGCCACCGCCCCGCCCGCCGAGGCGAGCTTGACGACGACGTCCTTGCCGTCGCCGTGCTCGACGGCGTTGACGACGAGGTTGCGCAGCACCCGTTCCACCCGCCGGGGGTCCGCCTCCGCGACGACCGGCTGCTGGTCGCCGACGACGCGGATGTGCGTGCCCTTGCGGTCGGCGAGCGGTTCGGCCCCGCTGACGACCCGGCGTACGACCTCGCGGAGGTCGATCGGCTCGGCCTCCAGCGCGGCGGCGCCCGCGTCGAACCGGCTGATCTCCAGCAGGTCCGCCAGCAGGGTCTCGAAACGGTCCAGCTGGTCGGCGAGGAGTTCCGCCGAGCGGGCGGTCACCGGGTCGAAGTCGACGCGCGCGTCGTGGATGACGTCGGCCGCCATCCGGACGGTGGTCAGCGGCGTACGCAGCTCGTGCGACACGTCGGACACGAACCGCCGCTGCATCCGTGACAGGTCCTCCAGCTGCTGGATCTTGAGCTGGAGGTTCTGCGCCATCTTGTTGAAGGCCTCGCCGAGCCGGGCGATGTCGTCCTCGCCGGTGACCTTCATACGTTCCTGCAGGCGGCCGGCGGACAGCCGCTCGGCGATCCCCGCCGCCATCCGTACGGGGGTGACGACCTGGCGCACCACGAGCCAGGCGATGGCCCCGAGGAGCACGACGACGAAGAGTCCGGCCGTCGCGAGCGTCCCCTTGACCAGGCTGAGCGACTTCTCCTCCTGCGTGAGCGGGAAGAGGTAGTACAGCTGGTAGGGATCGCCGCTGGGGTCGTTGACCTGCTTGCCGATGATCAGCGCCGGCTGGGGTTCCTTGCCGTTGGTGTAGGTGACGCGCGTGTAGCTCTGGGCCACTCCGCCGGTGCCGTCGTCGACGCGTTCGCGCAGGGCCTCGGGGACGCTGACGTTCGGGTCCACGTAGCCGGAGGCGCGCGGTCCGAGGCCGCGGTTGTCGTTGTCCGCGGCGGTGGTGCTGAGCGTGACGACGTCGAACGCGCCCTGGCCGCCGCTGGACAGGGACTCCACGAGGTCGCTCATCCACCGGCTGATGTTCAGCCCCGGGTTGCCGTCGGCGCCGGGGCCGTCGTCCCCGCCCGTGCTGGCCGCGTTGTCGGCCTTCTGCCCGGCCACCGTGAAGCCGCCGGTGGCCTGGCTCTGCGAGGCCTTCACCTTGGCGTCCAGCAGGCCGTTGCGGACCTGGCCGATGACGACGAAGCCGAGCAGCAGCACGACGCCGAGCGACATCAGCAGGGTCGTGACGACGATCTTGAGCTGGATGTTGCGCCGCCACAGCCGCATGACGGGCAGCAGCGGACGCCGTACCCAGCGCACGAAAAGCCGCAGGACCGGGCTGCCCTGGACGCCGCCGGGCAGCCCGCCCTCGATGAGCCGGGCCCAGCGGGAACCCGCCGTCCTGTGGCCGACAGGCCGCCCCTTGCGGTCTCCCGGCCGGCCGGGCGCCGAAGCGGCACTGTCCCGGGACATGTCAGCTCGGTCCTGCCTTGTAGCCGACACCGCGCACGGTCACCACGATCTCCGGCCGCTCCGGGTCCTTCTCGACCTTGGAGCGCAGCCGCTGCACATGGACGTTCACGAGACGGGTGTCGGCGGCGTGCCGGTAACCCCAGACCTGCTCCAGCAGGACCTCGCGGGTGAACACCTGCCACGGCTTGCGGGCCAGGGCCACCAGCAGGTCGAACTCGAGCGGGGTCAGCGCGATCGACTGCCCGTCCCGCTTCACCGAGTGACCGGCCACATCGATGACGAGGTCACCGATGGCCAGCTGCTCGGGCGCGGGCTCCTCCGAACGGCGCAGCCGCGCCCTGATACGTGCCACCAGCTCCTTTGGCTTGAACGGCTTCACGATGTAGTCGTCCGCGCCCGACTCGAGGCCCACGACCACATCGACGGTGTCGCTCTTCGCCGTGAGCATCACGATCGGCACCCCGGACTCCGCCCTGATCAGGCGGCACACCTCGATGCCGTCCCGGCCGGGGAGCATCAGGTCCAGAAGCACCAGATCGGGCTTGGTCTCACGGAAAGCGGCCAGCGCCTTGTCGCCGTCGGCTACGAAAGACGGCTCAAAACCTTCACCACGCAGCACAATGCCGAGCATCTCGGCCAGTGCGGTGTCGTCATCGACGACAAGGACTCGTCCCTTCATAAATGCCATCATCCCATTAGCTAATCGTTACCCGGCGTGACCTGGCACACAGCTCGGCGAGGGCCTGAGCCGTGACGGGCGACACGGCGCCCTCTTCGGTGACGATCGCCGTCACCAACTCGGGCGGCGTCACGTCGAACGCCGGGTTGTAGGCCTGGGTCCCCAGGGGTGCCACCGGTATCCCGCCTCCCGCCTCCGCGCCCGCCACCGGCACCTGAGGTGCTGTGATCTCCGTCACTTCATGACTCGCCCGCTGCTCGACCTCGATGGACGCCCCGTCCGGAGTGTCCGGGTCTATCGTCGTCACCGGCGCCACCACGATGAACGGCACGTGGTGGTACCGGGCCAGCACGGCGAGCGGATAGCTCCCCACCTTGTTCGCCACCGAACCGTCGGCCGCGATGCGATCGGCCCCGATGAGCACCGCGTCCACGTCCCCGGACGCGAACAGCGAACCCGCCGCGTTGTCCGTGAGCAAGGTGTACGCCATTCCGTTGCGCGCCGCCTCGTACGCGGTGAGCCGCGCACCCTGCAGCAGCGGCCGCGTCTCGTCCACCCACAGCCTGCGCAGCCGCCCCTCCCGGTGTGCGGCCAGGGCGACGGCGAACGCCGTGCCCTCCCCGCCCGAGACGAGCGCCCCCGAGTTGCAGTGTGTCAGTACCCGGTGCCCGCCGCCCGGCAGCAGCTCGTCGAGCAGCGCCAGACCGTGCGCCGCCATGTGCGCGCTGGCCTCGGCGTCCTCCCGGTGCAGCGCCCGCGCCGCCGTCAGAGCCGCCGCGGCCGCCTGCGCCCGCGTGCCCCCCGCGGCCAGCGAGGCCCGGTACGCGTCCTGCGCCCGGCGCACCCCCACGGCGAGGTTCACGGCGGTGGGCCTGGCCCCTGCCAGCGCCCGGGCGGCGTCGTCCACCTCGAAGCCCCGCACGGCGGCCAGCGCGACGCCGTACGCCCCCGCGATACCGAGCAGCGGCGCCCCGCGCACGGCGAGCGTACGGATCGCCTCCACCAGCGCGGGCGCGTCCGTGCAGACGAGCTCGACCTCCTCGGCCGGCAGCCTTCTCTGGTCGAGGAGGACCAGTACGGGACCTTCTGGCGGCTCGTCCCAGCGGATCGCCGGTATCGCCGACGGCGGTTCGCCCTCGCGGGAATGCTCGTACTGATCAGCCATCCGCCCAGTCTGCCCCGTACCGGGCGGACAATTGAAGGTGTGCAGCCCATACGGCACCCGGTCCGCTCACCGGCACGCCGTGGCACGATGGCTGCCAACCTGCCCCCGCGACCGCGGCCGGGCACCGTGAAGGAGCGACGATGAAGGACACTCCGGGCTGGGCCTCGCCCGGATCCGCCCCCTCCGACGGACAGGAGCCGGGCACCTCCGGCCCCGCGCGTCCGCAGGACCAGGATGGCGGGAACCAGAGCGGTACGGACCGGAGCGGTGCGGGCCGGGGCGGGACGGACCAGAGCGGTACCGACCAGCCCGACTCCGCGTCGAAGTGGTCCAAGGAACAGCCCCCGCCGCGCCCCTGGACCGCACCCGCTCCGCAGGACCGCGCGCAGGTACCCCCGCCACCGCCGCCGCCCGGCCCCGGCTGGGGCGGCCAGCAGCCCGGCTGGGGACCCCCGCCGCCCGGCTGGGGTCAGCAGCCCGGCTGGGGCGGCCAGCACCCCGGAGGTCCCGGCCCCGTCCCCGGCGGATACGTCCCCTGGGGAGGCGGCTGGGGAGGCCCGCCGCCCGCCGCCAGGCCCGGTGTGATCCCGCTCCGCCCGCTGGGCGTCGGCGAGATCCTCGACGGTGCCGTCTCCACCATGCGCACCTACTGGCGCACGGTGCTCGGCATCTCGCTGACCGTCGCGGTCGTCACCCAGGTCGCCGTCATCCTGCTCCAGGGCCTCGTCCTGGACGACGTCGCCGGCACGGACGCGGACGCCCTCAGCGACCCCAGCGCCACCGCCGACGAACTGGGCCGCGCCCTGGGCGAGTCGCTGCTGAGCTCCGGCGTCATCCTCCTCGTCACCCTGCTCGGCACCATCGTCGCCACCGCCCTGCTCACGACCGTGACCAGCCGTGCCGTGCTCGGCAAGCCGGTGTCCATCACGGAGGCCTGGCAGGACGCGCGCCCCCGGCTGGCGAGACTGTTCGGCCTCACCCTCCTGCTGCCGCTCATCGGTGCCGTCGTCGTCGCCGTCGGCATCCTGCCCGGCGTCATCGCCGCCACCACCGGCGCCGGCGACGCGGGCATCAGCCTCGCGGTCCTCGGCGGGCTCGCGGCGGGCGTCGCCGCGGTCTGGCTGATCGTCCGCTTCTCGCTCGCCTCTCCCGCCCTCATGCTGGAGAAGCAGGGCGTCATCAAGTCGATGAGCCGCTCCGCGAAGCTGGTCCGCGGCTCCTGGTGGCGCGTCTTCGGCATCCAGCTGCTGGCCACGATCATCGCCAACATCGTCGCGTCGATCATCGTGATCCCCTTCACCTTCCTCGCCTCTGCTCTGAGCGGACAGGGCTTCACCGGATACTTCACCAGCGGCGGCGACATCGGCTGGACGTTCCTCGTCGTCAGCGGCGTGGGCTCGGTGATCGGCACCATGCTCACCTTCCCGATCACCGCGGGCGTCACCGTGCTCCTCTACATCGACCAGCGCATCCGCCGCGAGGCCCTCGACCTCGACCTGGCCCGCGCCGCCGGTGTCCAGGGCTACGGCTCGCCCGCCCCCGGCACCCTCCCCGGGAGCTGATGCGGTGAGCACGGCAGGGGGCCTTCTCACAGCGGTGCCGGCCTGGGCGCACACCGGCACCACAGCGCTCTTGGCACTGAACCGCGGCGACAAACCTCCGGTGACGACCCCGCGCGACCCCGCACGGGAGGCCGCCCGCCGCGAGCTGTCCAAGCGCATGTACCACGAGAACGACCCCAGCCTGCTCCAACGCGCCCTCGACCACTTCTGGGACTGGGTCGGCAAGCTGTTCGACACCGCCTCCACCGCGACCCCCGGCGGAACCCTGGGACTCGTCGTCATCGTCCTCGCGGTCGTGGCCGTGGCAGCCGCCCTCTGGTGGCGCCTCGGCACCCCCCGCCGCACCCCCACGTCCTCCGCCCGGCTCTTCGACGACCGCCCCCGCAGCGCCGCCGAACACCGCGCCGCCGCCGAGGCGCACGCGGCCCAGGGCCACTGGAACCAGGCCGTGCAGGAACGCATGCGCGCCGTCGTCCGCTCCCTGGAGGAGCGCGCCCTGCTCGACCCCCGCCCCGGCCGCACCGCCGACGAGGCGGCCGACGAAGCGGGCCGCACCCTGCCCGCGCACACCGGCCGGCTGCGCGCCGCCGCCCGGGACTTCGACGACGTGACATACGGCGGCCGGGCCGCCGCCCCCGACACGTACGACCGCGTCACCGCACTCGACCGGGACCTCGAACACACGAAGCCGGTCCTCGCGAGCAGCACCCCGAGCACGGCCACCGGCACCCACCAGGGGGCCGGCGAATGACCACCGAGGCCCCCCTCGCCTCCACCTCGGCCTCGCCCACCGCCCGCCAGGTGTGGACCCGCGCGCGCGGCATCGCCCTCGCGCTGGTCGTCCTGCTGGCCACCGCCGTCGTGATCGCCGCCGTGCGCTCGGACGCCCGGCACGGCCGCCTCGACCCGCGCGCCGCCGACCCCTACGGCAGCCGCGCCGTCGCCGAACTCCTCGGCGACCGCGGGGTGTCCACCCGCGTGGTGACGACCCTCGACGACGCGCACGACGCCGCCGGCCCCGACACGACCCTTCTCGTCGCCGCCCCCGACCTGCTGACCGGCCGTCAGCAGCGCCTGCTCCACGCGGCGACCGAGAACTCCGGAGGACGAACCGTCCTCGTCACCCCCGGCGCCCCGTCCGTGGACGGCCTGGCACCCGGCACCACCGCCGATCCCGTGACCAGCTTCGACTCCACGCTCGCCCCCGGGTGCGACCTGCCCGCCGCCCGCCGCGCCGGCCGCGCCGACACCGGCGGCATCCGCTACAGCACCCCCGACCCGGACGCCGACACCTGCTACCCCAGTGAGGGCCTGCCCACCCTGCTGCGCATACCGGCGGACGCCGGAAGCGGCGACACCGTCGTCATCGGCGCCCCCGACATCCTCTACAACGACCGCCTCGACGAGCAGGGCAACGCCTCGCTCGCCCTGCAACTGCTCGGCTCCCGCCCCCATCTGGTCTGGTACCTCCCCTCGCTCTCCGACGACTCGGCCACCGACACCGGAAAGCAGACCTTCTTCGACCTGCTCCCCGGGGGCTGGCTCTGGGGAACCCTTCAGCTCGCCGTCGCGGCGGTCCTCGCCGCCTTCTGGCGCGCCCGCCGTCTCGGACCCCTCGTAGCCGAACGCCTCCCCGTGGCCGTCCGCGCCTCCGAAGCCGTCGAGGGCCGCGCCCGTCTGTACCGCAGGGCAGGCGCCCGCGACCGGGCCGCGACAGCCCTGCGCTCCACCACCCGCACCCGCCTCGCCCCCCTCGTCGGCGTATCCCCCGCCCAGGCACACGCGCCCGAGGCTCTGCTCCCCGCCCTGTCCGCCCGGCTCCACGGCGACGGACAAGCCCTGCACCAGCTCCTCTTCGGGCCGCCGCCACGCGACGACGCGGCCCTCATCGCCCTCGCCGACCAACTCGACGCCCTCGAAAGAGAGGTACGCCGTCCATGATGGACCCGACCACTGACAACGCCGGGCACACCGGGCACGCCGGGGACTCGGGCGCCGCCCGCGCCTCCCTCGAAGCCCTGCGCGCCGAGATCGCCAAAGCCGTGGTCGGCCAGGACCCCGCCGTGACCGGCCTCGTCGTCGCTCTCCTCTGCCGCGGCCACGTCCTCCTGGAAGGCGTCCCCGGAGTCGCCAAGACCCTGCTCGTCCGCACCCTCGCCTCGGCACTCGAACTCGACACCAAGCGGGTCCAGTTCACCCCCGACCTGATGCCCAGCGACATCACCGGCTCGCTCGTCTACGACGCCCGCACCGCCGAGTTCTCCTTCCAGCCCGGCCCGGTCTTCACCAACCTGCTGCTCGCCGACGAGATCAACCGCACCCCGCCGAAGACCCAGTCCTCCCTCCTCGAAGCGATGGAGGAACGCCAGGTCACGGTCGACGGCACCCCCCGCCCGCTGCCCGAGCCGTTCCTGGTCGCCGCGACCCAGAACCCGGTCGAGTACGAGGGCACCTACCCCCTCCCGGAAGCCCAGCTGGACCGCTTCCTCCTCAAGCTGACCATCCCGCTGCCCACGCGTGAGGACGAGATCGACGTCCTCGCCCGCCATGCGGCCGGCTTCAACCCGCGCGACCTGCGCGCCGCCGGCGTACGCCCCGTCGCGGGCCCGGCCGACCTGGAAGCCGCCCGCGCCGCCGTCGCCAAGACAGCGGTCTCCCCCGACATCACCGCCTACGTCGTCGACATCTGCCGCGCCACCCGCGAGTCGCCCTCGCTCACCCTCGGGGTCTCCCCGCGCGGCGCCACGGCCCTGCTCTCCACCGCCCGTGCCTGGGCCTGGCTGACCGGCCGCGACTACGTCATCCCGGACGACGTGAAGGCCCTCGCCCTGCCCACCCTCCGCCACCGGATCCAACTCCGCCCGGAGGCGGAGATGGAGGGCGTGACCCCCGACTCCGTGATCAACGCGATCCTCGCCCACGTCCCGGTCCCCCGCTGATGGCGCTCACCGGACGCGCCGCCCTGCTGGCGGCTCTCGGCGCCCTCCCCGTCGGCATCTGGGGCCCCGGCTGGACGGGCATCCTCGCCGTCAACGGCCCGCTGGCCCTGGCCTGCGCCTGTGACTTCGCCCTCGCCGCCCCGGTACGCCGCCTCGGCCTGACCCGCTCCGGCGACACTTCGGCGCGCCTCGGCGAGAACGCCGACGTCACGCTCACCCTGACGAACCCCTCCGGCCGCCCCCTGCGCGCGGACCTGCGCGACGCCTGGCCCCCCAGCAGCTGGCAGCCCGGCACGGAGTTCGCCGCGTCCCGGCACCGCGTGACGGTTCCCGCCGGTGAACGCCGCCGGCTGACGACGCGGCTGCGGCCCACCCGCCGCGGCGACCGCCACGCGGACCGCGTCACCATCCGCTCCTACGGCCCTCTCGGCCTGTTCTCCCGGCAGGGCAGCCACAGGGTGCCCTGGGCGGTACGCGTCCTGCCGCCCTTCACCAGCCGCAAGCACCTGCCGTCCAGGCTGGCCCGGCTGCGCGAGCTCGACGGCCGCACCAGCGTGCTGACCCGCGGCGAGGGCACCGAGTTCGACAGCCTCCGCGAGTACGTCCCCGGTGACGACACCCGCTCCATCGACTGGCGTGCCACCGCCCGCAACACCACGGTCGCCGTACGGACCTGGCGTCCCGAACGCGACCGGCACATCCTTCTCGTCCTGGACACGGGCCGCACCTCGGCCGGCCGGGTCGGCGACGTGCCACGGCTGGACGCCTCCATGGACGCCGCCCTCCTCCTCGGCGCCCTGGCCTCCAAGGCGGGCGACCGCGTGGACCTCCTCGCCTACGACCGGCGTGTCCGAGCCCTCGTCCAGGGCAGAGCGGCCGGCGACCTCCTGCCCGCACTCGTCAACGCGATGGCGACCCTGGAACCCGAGCTCGTCGAGACGGACGCCCGCGGCCTCACGGCCACCGCGCTCCGCACGGCCCCGCGCCGTTCCCTGATCGTCCTGCTGACGACCCTCGACGCGGCCCCCGTCGAGGAGGGCCTCCTCCCCGTACTGTCCAGCCTCACCCAGCGCCACACGGTGCTGGTCGCCGCCGTCGCCGACCCGCACGTGGCCCGCATGGCGACATCCCGCGGAACGACGGACGGCGTGTACGAGGCGGCGGCCGCGGCCCAGGCCCGGACGGAACGCCACCGCACCGCCGAGCAGCTGCGCCGCCACGGCGTCACCGTCGTGGACGAGACCCCGGACGACCTGGCGCCGGCGCTCGCGGACGCCTATCTGGCTCTCAAGGCGGCGGGCCGCCTGTAGCCCGCGGGCAGGGCAGGCGCGAATCCCCGCACGTACCGCATCGCCGCTACGACACGGCCTCTGAAGCCATCCCGAAATTGCCTCTGGAACGCAGAAAACCCCCGGACCGGTTTCCCGGTACGGGGGTATTTCCACAATGATTGTTCGGCGGCGTCCTACTCTCCCACAGG
>NZ_JBIBFR010000031.1:0-85518 GCF_042956125.1 Streptomyces sp. NPDC008313 | reverse complement strand
TTGATCAAACCCCAGCGGCCATGGAAGACGCTCTCTCAGGTCGAGTTGGCCACCGCCGAGTGGATCGACTGGTACAACCACCGAAGACTCCACGGCGAGATAGGCCACATCCCGCCCGTCGAATACGAAGCCAACTACTACACCGAACTCACGAAACCCCAGTTCATCACCACAATCTGAGATCTCTACCGAACCCGGGGCGGTTCAGAGATCCGAGGTCGCCCATGTGACGAAGCGAGCGTCCGCCTGATGGACCTGCGACCGGTTCCCCGGGCGGAGGTAGCGGGATAAGCGTTGAGACCGTGAATGATCTTGGGTGAGCTGGATGGCCTGCCTGTTCCGCCGTCATCCGGCAAAGGTGAGGTTGCGCAGGTGGGCGATGCCGAGCATGGCGTGGTGGACGCCGTCGCCCTTGAGGCGGCAGTCACGCAGGATCTTCCAGGTCTTCATGCGGGCTAAGGCGTGCTCGACGCGGGCGCGGACTTCGCGGTGGGAGGCGTTGTGTTCCTCTTTCCCGTGGGGGAATCCGGCCTGGCCGGGTTCGCGGCGGTGCGGGATGACCAGGCCGGTGATGTCGGACGGTGATGCCCACGAGGTCCGTGGTAACGCCGCACCCTCGCCCCACCGGGCGCCCGGCAGGGGCCCCGGCCTGGGCGGTCGGCCTGGGATAGGACGACGAAGGCACGCCGACAATGACCCCCTGCCCGATATCGGGCAGGATTCTTGCGAAGCGGCGCCTTGTGCCCCAGGATCAACGGGTGCACGACGACCTTGTTGATCACCTGACGCGTAGTACGCCCCTGAACCGGGGCGAGGCTCTGCGGGTGATCCAGGACGTGCTCGCGTACTTCGACGAGACGGCCGAGGAGTTCGTCCGCCGCCGCCACCGCGAACTGCAGGGGCAGGGGCTGGTGAACGCGGAGATCTTCGAGCGGATCGAGGGGGAGCTGAAGTACCGGGCGGTGGCACCGCCCGGACTCTCCCTCAGGCAGCTCCGTCGCATCGTCTACGGCTGACCGGACACCGCTTCACACCGGCCGGCACCGCTTCACCTGCTTCACCTGCTTCACCTGCTTCACCTGCTTCAACCGAGGGGACAAGGGACTTCTTACATGTGCGGAATCGTGGGATACATCGGCAGGCGTGACGTGGCGCCGCTGCTGCTCGAGGGCCTTCAGCGCCTGGAGTACCGGGGGTACGACTCGGCCGGCATCGTCGTGAGCGCCCCGAAGTCGGCGGGCCTGCGGATGGTCAAGGCCAAGGGCCGCGTCCGTGACCTGGAGGCCAAGGTCCCGGCGCGCTTCAAGGGCACCACGGGCATCGCCCACACCCGCTGGGCCACCCACGGCGCCCCGTCCGACGTGAACGCCCACCCGCACATGTCGGCGGACGACAAGGTGGCCGTCGTCCACAACGGGATCATCGACAACGCGGCCGACCTGCGCAAGAAGCTCCAGGCCGACGGCGTCGAGTTCCTCTCCGAGACCGACACCGAGGTCCTCACCCATCTGATCGCGCGCTCCCGGCACGAGAAGCTGGAGGACAAGGTCCGCGACGCGCTGCGCGTCATCGAGGGCACGTACGGCATCGCGGTGATGCACGCCGACTTCTCCGACCGCATCGTGGTGGCCCGCAACGGCTCCCCCGTCGTGCTCGGCATCGGCGAGAAGGAGATGTTCGTCGCCTCGGACGTCGCCGCGCTCGTCGCCCACACCCGCCAGATCGTCACCCTCGACGACGGCGAGATGGCCACGCTGAAGGCCGACGACTTCCGCACGTACACCACCGAGGGCACCCGGACGACCGCCGAGCCGACCACCGTCGAGTGGGAGGCCGAGTCGTACGACATGGGCGGCCACGACACGTACATGCACAAGGAGATCCACGAGCAGGCCGACGCCGTGGACCGCGTGCTGCGCGGCCGCATCGACGACCGGTTCTCCACGGTGCACCTCGGCGGCCTGAACCTGGACGCCCGGGACGCGCGGGCCGTGCGCCGCGTGAAGATCCTCGGCTGCGGCACCTCGTACCACGCGGGCATGATCGGCGCCCAGATGATCGAGGAGCTGGCCCGCATTCCCGCCGACGCCGAGCCGGCCTCCGAGTTCCGCTACCGCAACGCGGTCGTCGACCCCGACACGCTGTACATCGCCGTCTCGCAGTCCGGTGAGACGTACGACGTGCTGGCGGCCGTCCAGGAGCTCAAGCGCAAGGGCGCCCGGGTGCTGGGCGTGGTGAACGTGGTGGGCAGCGCCATCGCCCGCGAGGCCGACGGCGGCATGTACGTGCACGCGGGCCCCGAGGTCTGCGTCGTCTCCACCAAGTGCTTCACCAACACCACGGTCGCCTTCGCGCTGCTCGCGCTGCACCTGGGCCGCACCCGTGACCTGTCGGTGCGCGACGGCAAGCGGATCATCGAGGGCCTGCGCAGGCTGCCCGCCCAGATCTCCGAGATCCTGGAGCAGGAGGCGGAGATCAAGAAGCTGGCCGAGCAGTACGCCGAGGCCCGCTCGATGCTCTTCATCGGCCGCGTGCGGGGCTACCCGGTCGCCCGTGAAGCCTCGCTGAAGCTCAAGGAGGTCTCGTACATCCACGCCGAGGCCTACCCCGCCTCCGAGCTGAAGCACGGCCCGCTGGCGCTCATCGAGCCCGCCCTGCCGACGGTCGCGATCGTCCCGGACGACGACCTGCTGGAGAAGAACCGCGCCGCCCTGGAGGAGATCAAGGCCCGCAGCGGCAAGATCCTCGCGGTCGCGCACCGGGAGCAGGAGAAGGCCGACCAGACGATCGTCGTCCCGAAGAACGAGGACGAGCTGGACCCGATCCTCATGGGCATCCCGCTCCAGCTTCTCGCCTACCACACGGCGCTGGCGCTGGGCCGGGACATCGACAAGCCCCGCAACCTCGCCAAGTCGGTGACGGTCGAGTAGGACCGCCCCGTCCGGGCCCGCCTCCGGACGTGAACGGTCCCCCGCACGCGCCGCCTTGCGCGGGGGACCGTTCCTCCGGGGCCGGATCCGCCCTCCCCCGGCTCTCCGAGGAGCCGAGGGGACCTGTCCGTCTCCGGCCCGTGCGCACACCACGGCCGATGGCCGTCACACCCCGGCCGGCGGCGCGTCCTCGCGGTCGGCCCCGACTCCGCGGCTCTCAGGGGCCGATGAGGGATACGTACCCTTCACAAGGGCACAAGCAACCTGCGCGCACCGCCGGATCGCCTGCGGTACAAGGGTGGTGACGGGCCGTCGGGCGCCGCGTCACGGAATGACGACGACCGGGCGCCGCGTCACGGGATGACGACGACCGGGCGCCGCGTCACGGGATGACGACGACCGGGCGCCGCGCGCGCTTCGCGAGCCGGCCGGCGACCGAGCCGAAGAGGCGTCCGACGAGGCCGTGGGTCGAGCCGACGACGATCGCGTCCGCCTCGTACTCCTGGCCCACCTCTTCGAGTTCGTGGCAGATGTCCCCGCCGCGCTCGACGAGGATCCACGGCACCTCGGCCAGATAGTCGGCGCAGGCCAGTTCGAGTCCGAGGACCTCGGTGCGGTGGTCGGGCACGTCGACGAAGACCGGCGGCTCGCAGCCGGCCCACACCGTGGTGGGCAGCCGGTTGGCGACATGGACGATGATCAGGCCCGAGCCGGAACGGTGGGCCATGCCGATGGCGTACGCCAGAGCACGCTCACTGGACATCGAACCGTCGAAGCCGACGACGACTCCGTGCAGGAACGCGGGATCGCACGGATGGCGGTCCGCATCCGCCGCCATCGGCTCGCGCGCCGTGGGATCGGCGAGCGGGCGCTTGCGGTCCGCGGGATCGAAATATTCGTGTCCGGCCATGGGTATCTCGGCGTCTGGATCCTCTGGGTGGGACGACAAGTGCGGCAGTTCTGTGTCCGGGCCGTGTCCGGGAATCATCTTCCCAACCCCATACCCGCAAGGGTACGGCGGTACGCCTGCTCTGCCCACATCCCGCACGTCGCGGACGGCGTCTCCCGGAGCATGCACGAGGAGACGCCCGTAACGCAATGGTTGCTGTCCTGTACAAACGGTTTGCACAGGGTTAACCCTGGGATCACGGACCGCGGCCAGTGACCGGGTGGTCGAACGCGCGTTGAACCCCGGTAAGCCACCGCCACAGGGAGTTCCTCCGTGCCCGCATCCCCGAACGCCCCCCAGCCGCCCCCGGGCCGCCGTCCGCACCCGCGGCCCGCGCCGGACACGGCGGGCGACGTGGTGCGCTGGGCGGCGTTCAGTTGCGTGCTCGTACCCGTGGTGCTCCTCTGGTACGGCACCTCGCTCGCCGGGGCGGCCGGCACCGCGCTGGGACTGGCGGCCGTGACCGGTGCCTGCCGGGTGCTGCTGCGGCGGTCCGAGCGGGTCGCGGCAGGACTGCGCGCGCAGTCACGGACCGGCACGCCGTCGCGGCCGTCGGCACCCGCGCCGTCACGGTCGCGGACACACCCGCCGTCACGGTCGCGGACACCCGCTCCGTCGCCCTCGCCGTCACCGTCGCAGTCGGGAAGGGACGGGGCCGGGCGGGGCACTGCCGGGCACGGTGGCGAGGGCCACGCGCCGCGTGGTGGGCGGCATGGCGGGAACGGGCCGCACGGGCTGGCCGGTATGCGTGGCCCCGGTGGCCCCGGGGCACCCGGAGGGGGCCGTACGGCAGGGGAGAATACGCCGGTCGACTGACCGGTTTGTATGCACGTCCTCGCATGTTTTCAGCCAACTTCCGGATAGCGCGCCTCCCTTGTCCTGATGACCCCCCACGCCCCGTTCGACCTGCACCGAAAGGGTCTTCCGGGACGCGCGCACCCTACGTGGATTGGCCACGGGGACGAGGCGCACTTCCCTGCGCGGCTGACGAGTGCAACGCTTCGTGATCGAATGCTTTACGCCAAGTTGCCATGTCGACAATATGTCGAGTGGTGAACTGGTCACGCCGGTACCGAGGGACACAGTAGATTCGATCTTGACTGTCTTTACGGCGGGGGACTCGTGCAGGACCGAGGGGAAACGTGTTGGAGCGACAGACCCGAAGGGTAGAGGGCGCCGCGACCACCGAGGGGGGCTTAGCAGCATGAGCCACGACTCCACTGCCGCGCCGGAGGCCACGTCCCGGAAGCTTTCCGGGCGACGCCGCAAGGAAATCGTCGCGGTGCTGCTGTTCAGCGGCGGCCCCATCTTCGAGAGTTCCATACCCTTGTCGGTGTTCGGGATCGACCGCCAGGACGCCGGCGTACCGCGCTACCGCCTTCTGGTGGCAGCCGGCGAGGAGGGCCCGCTGCGGACCACAGGGGGCCTCGAACTCACCGCGCCGCACGGTTTGGAGGCGATCTCGCGGGCGGGCACCGTCGTCGTGCCCGCCTGGCGGTCGATCACCTCGCCGCCGCCGGAGGAGGCGCTCGACGCGCTGCGCCGCGCGCACGAGGAGGGCGCCCGCATCGTCGGGCTGTGCACCGGTGCCTTCGTGCTCGCCGCCGCCGGACTGCTGGACGGCCGCCCGGCGACCACGCACTGGATGTACGCGCCGACGCTGGCCAAGCGCTATCCGTCCGTCCACGTCGATCCGCGCGAGCTGTTCGTGGACGACGGGGACGTACTGACGTCGGCGGGCACAGCGGCGGGCATCGACCTGTGCCTGCACATCGTGCGGACGGACCACGGGAACGAGGCGGCCGGCGCGCTCGCCCGCAGGCTCGTGGTCCCACCGCGCCGCAGCGGCGGTCAGGAGCGCTACCTCGACAGATCTTTACCCGAGGAGATCGGCGCCGACCCCCTCGCGGAGGTCGTCGCCTGGGCGCTGGAGCACCTTCACGAGCAGTTCGACGTGGAGACGCTCGCCGCGCGCGCTTACATGAGCCGGCGGACGTTCGACCGCCGTTTCCGGTCGCTCACCGGAAGCGCTCCCCTGCAGTGGCTGATCACCCAGCGCGTACTGCAGGCGCAGCGGCTCCTGGAGACCTCCGACTACTCGGTCGACGAGGTCGCGGGCCGCTGCGGGTTCCGCTCTCCGGTCGCGCTGCGCGGGCACTTCCGGCGCCAGCTCGGCTCGTCGCCCGCCGCCTACCGGGCCGCGTACCGCGCCCGCAGGCCGCAGGCCGACCGGCCCGCCGAGCCGGACGGCGTCCCGATGCAGGCCGGACCGCCGCCGTCCCTGCACCCCGACGCCCCCGTCCCGATGCAGACCCGGCGCACGGCGGCGACCGCCGGAGCGCTCGGCGCGCCCGCGTCCCTGACCACGGACCAGGGCAAGCAGATGCAGGACCTGTACGCGGCGGCCCGCGCCGGCCTCCCGGGGCAGCGCAGCGCACCGCACGCCTGAGGCGGCCCCGGCCTCCGTACGTCACCGGGGCCGCCCCGGCGGCGTACGGAGACCGGGCCCCGCAGGGCCCCCACGGGGCGTCCCCGCGGGACCGGGCCCGACCGCCCGGCGCACGAGCGGGTCGGAGCGCGGGGGCGGGCCTTAGGGTGAGACACATGAACGATCGCATGGTGTGGATCGACTGCGAGATGACCGGTCTCTCGCTGTCGGACGACGCGCTCATCGAGGTGGCCGCGCTCGTCACGGACTCCGAACTGAACGTGCTCGGTGAAGGGGTGGACATCGTCATCCGCCCGCCGGACGAGGCGCTGGAGACGATGCCGGACGTGGTGCGGCGGATGCACACCGCCTCGGGCCTGCTCGACGAGCTGGCCGGCGGCACGACGCTGGCGGCGGCCGAGGAGCAGGTCCTCGCCTACGTACGGGAGCACGTCAAGGAGCCGGGCAAGGCCCCGCTGTGCGGCAACTCCGTCGGCACGGACCGCGGCTTCCTGCTGCGTGACATGCCGACGCTGGAGGACTACCTCCACTACCGGATCGTGGACGTCTCCTCCATCAAGGAGCTGGCCCGCCGCTGGTACCCGAGGGCCTACTTCAACAGTCCCGAGAAGAACGGCAACCACCGCGCGCTGGCCGACATCCGCGAGTCCATCGCGGAACTGCGCTACTACCGCGAGGCCGTCTTCGTCCCCCAGCCCGGACCCGACTCGGAGACCGCGCGGACGATCGCGGCGAAGCACGTCCTGCCCGCGGAGTAGCCCGCTCCGAGCCCACTCGGAGGGCCCCGGAGAAACTCGTGCGCGAGCACCCCTTCGGACCCTGTACACTTTTTCTCGGCCGGTCGGAGAGACCGCTTCGGAAGAACCACCGGCCCATGGTGGGTGTAGCTCAGCTGGTAGAGCACCTGGTTGTGGTCCAGGATGCCGCGGGTTCAAGTCCCGTCACTCACCCTGAAAGATCAGCCGGTGATCCGCGAAAGCGGGTCACCGGCTGATCGCGTTCCCGCGCCCTGACCCACGCCCCTGTCCCGGGGCCGCTCCGTTCCCGGGGTCCCTTCGCCCGCCACGGCGGACAGCGGGCCCCGGTGGACAGCCGCCCGCCGTGGGGTCAGGACGACCGGCGCTGGATCAGTTCCGTGGGGAGGACCACCTGGCGGCGTTCCGGCTCGCGGGGGGAGGAGGGGCGGCGGCCGGCGATCTCGGCGATCAGGAGGTCGGTCATCGCGCGGCCCATCTCCTCGATGGGCTGGCGCACGCTCGTCATGGGCGGATCCATGTGGCGGGCGATGGCGGAGTCGTCGTAGCCGACGAGCGCCACGTCGTCCGGTATGCGGCGGCCCTCCTCGCGCAGCACCTGGCGGGCGCCCGCCGCCATCACGTCGGAGCCCGCGAAGACCGCGTCCAGGTCGGGACGGCGTTCCAGGAGCTCCTTCATGGCCCGGCGGCCGCCCTCCTCGGTGAAGTCGCCGGGGACGATGAGAGCGTCGTCCACCTCGAGTCCCGCGTCGCTGAGCGCGGCCCGGTAGCCGTCGACGCGGCGCTGGGCGCCGAAGACGTCGAGGCGTCCCGCGACGTGGGCCACGGTGCGGCGGCCGCGGGCCAGCAGGTGTTCCACGGCGGCGCGGCCGCCGCCGAAGTTGTCGGAGTCGACGGAGGGCAGGGTCTCGTCCACCGAGCGGCGGCCGCTGATCACGGCCGGGATCTCCAGCTGGGCGAGCAGGTCCGGCAGCGGGTCGTCCGCGTGGACCGAGACCAGCAGCACGCCGTCCACGCGGTGCGCGGCCAGGTACTGGGCGAGGCGGCGGCGCTCCCGGTCGCCGCCCGCGAAGATCAGCAGCAACTGCATCTCGGTGTCGGACAGTTGGGCGCCGACGCCGCGCAGCATGTCCGAGAAGTACGGCTCGGCGAAGAACCGGGTCTCGGGCTCGGGGACGACCAGGGCGATCGCGTCCGTGCGGTTCGCCGCCAGGGCGCGCGCGGCGGTGTTGGGGACGAAGCCGAGTTCCGCGACCGCCGCCTCGACGGCCGCGCGGGTGGCGTCGCTCACCCGGGGCGATCCGTTGATCACCCGGGAGACCGTCCCGCGGCCCACGCCGGCCCGGGCGGCCACCTCTTCCAGGGTCGGCCGCCGGCCGCCCCGGCCCCGCCCACCGTTGACCGCCATGGTCGCCGCCTCCCGTTCGCAGCCGTCAGGCCAGGAATGTAACAGCCTGGTCGTGCCGCACCTGACCCCATCCTCTCTCGTGGACGGGGGTGTGCCCCAGCGGGCCGTGCGAGGGGCGCCGCCGGTGTCCCGGCGGCGCCCCTCGCGATCGGTGCGGGTGTCAGGCCCGGCCCTGGGCGCCGGAGGCCGGCAGGGCGTTGCCGCGGATCACGTCGGCGTACCAGTGGGCGCTCGCCTTGGGGATGCGGCGCTGGGTGGAGTAGTCGACGTAGACGGCGCCGAAGCGCTTCGAGTAGCCGTAGGACCACTCGAAGTTGTCCAGCAGGGACCACAGGAAGTAGCCGCGCACGTCCGCTCCGTCGGCGACGGCCCGGCGGACGGCCTCCAGGTGGGAGTGCAGGTAGGCGATCCGCTGGGGATCGTTGACCTGGCCCTCCGGGGAGATGTAGTCGTCGAAGGCCGCGCCGTTCTCGGTGACCATGAGCGGCAGTCCCGGGTGTGACTTCGCGAGATCGGTCAGCAGGGTGTGCAGGCCGTTCGCGTCGATGGCCCAGTTCATCGCCGTGAGGTCGTCGTTGGCGAGGTGGAAGGCGACGTGGTCGGAGCCGGTCCACGGGGAGTGGTCGCTGGCGCCGTGTCCGTCGTTCTTCGTGGTGCCGGCGCCCTCGGTGGGGTGGGAGACCACGGTCGGCGCGTAGTAGTTGACGCCGAGTACGTCGATGGGGCGGGAGATCTCGGCGAGGTCGCCGTCCTTCACCAGCTGTCCCCAGTCGACGAGGTGCGCGGTGTCGGCGATCAGGTCCTGGGGGTAGGCGCCGTCGAGGATCGGGCCGGTGAAGATCCGGTTGCCGACCGCGTCGATACGACGGGCGGCCTCGACGTCCTCGGGCTTGTCGGTGAGCGGCCGCACCTGGTGCAGGTTGAGGGTGATGGAGGTCTGCGCGGTCGCCGGGAGGACCGAGCGCAGCACGCCGACGGCGCGGCCGTGGGCGAGGTTGAGGTGGTGGGCGGCGCGCAGGGTGGCGGCCGGGTCGGTGCGGCCGGGGGCGTGCACGCCGGAGCCGTAGCCGAGGAAGGCCGAGCACCAGGGCTCGTTCAGGGTGGTCCACACGCCGACGCGGTCGCCGAGGGCGCGGCCCATGATGTCGGCGTAGTCGGCGAAGCGGTCGGCGGTGTCGCGCTGGGGCCAGCCGCCCGCGTCCTCCAGCTCCTGCGGCAGGTCCCAGTGGTAGAGGGTGGCGACGGGGGTGATGCCCGCCTCCAGAAGCTCGTCGGTGAGCCGGCGGTAGAAGTCCAGGCCGCGCTCGACGGCGGGGCCGCGGCCGGTGGGCTGGACGCGCGACCAGGAGACGGAGAAGCGGTACGCCTTCAGGCCGAGGTCCTTCATCAGGGCCACGTCGTCGCGGTAGAGGTGGAAGTGGTCGGCGGCGATGTCGCCGGTGTCGCCGTTGCGCACCTTCCCGGGGGTGTGGCTGAAGGTGTCCCAGATGGACGGCGTGCGGCCGTCCTCGGCGGCGGCGCCCTCCACCTGGTAGGCGGCGGTGGCCGCGCCCCAGACGAAGCCCGTGGGGAAGGAGAAGGAGGTGTCCGATGCCGACCGGGCAGTGGTCTCGGGTCGTACGGCGGTCATGGTGAGAACGCTCCCAAAGTGGCGTGTGGAGGGCGCCGGACAGTGATTCCGGCGGCGGCGAGGACGGACGGGGCGCGGGGGGGGCATCCCGTCCGGTGCGGCCCGCGTGCGGGGCGGGCCCCGGCGTTTTCGGCCCGGTGGACGGTCCGGTCCCGGTGCCCGCGTGCCGGGCGGGGCCGGGAAGGGCCCGGGGGCCGTGGGCTTCGGCCGGGTGCGGCCCGCGTGCGGGCGGACCGCACCGGACGCCGGTGGGTGGTGGGCGGTGACGGACGGTGTCCGGCAGCCGTGGCGTGGTGGTGGGCGGGGCGGGGGCGCCGGCCTGCGGCGCGGCGTCCCCGCGGTGCCGGGCGTCAGCCCTTCACGGCGCCCGCCATGATGCCTCCGACGATCTGCTTGCCGAAGACGACGAAGACCAGCAGCAGCGGCAGCGTGCTGATCAGCGCTCCGGCCATGACGATGCTCTGGTCCGGGGTGTAGGAGGCGCTGAGCTGGCCGAGCGCCACCTGGAGGGTCGGGTTCTCCTGGCTCAGGGCGAGGAAGGGCCAGAAGAAGTCGTTCCACGCCTGGACGAAGGTGAGCATGCCGAGCACCATCATCGCGGGCCGGGCCGCGGGCAGGACCACGCTCCAGACGATGCGGATGTTGCTCGCCCCGTCCACCTTGGCCGCCTCGATGAGCTCGTAGGGCAGGGCCTCCAGCAGGTACTGGCGCATGAAGAACACGCCGAACGCCCCGACCAGGGTCGGGAAGATGACCGACTCGAGCTGTCCGCCCCAGCCGATGTCCGACATCATCATGAACAGCGGGACGACGCTGAGCTGCGGCGGGATCGTCAGGGTGGCGATGACCGCGGTCATCAGGGCGCCCCGGCCGCGGAAGCGCATCTTGGCGAAGGCGTAGCCGGCGAGGGTGCAGAACAGCAGCGTCGCCGCGGTGATGCAGCTGGACACGATGACGCTGTTGACGATGGCCTTGCCCAGGTGGGCCTGGTCCCAGGCGGTCTGGAGGTTGTGCCACAGCTCGCCGCCCGGGATCAGCGGCGGCGGGCTGTCGAGGACGCGCTGCTGGTCGTGCGAGGCGGCGACCAGCGTCCAGTACAGCGGGAAGACCGAGCCGAGGCCGACGACGATCAGCGCGATGTAGGTGAACGGGCCGCCCTTGAGCTGCTGGCCCGCCCCGATCTTGAACCGGCCGCGGCCGGGGGCCGGGGAGGAGGTGGTGGCGGAGTGCGCGGGGTCGAGGATCGGCCCGGCGGTCTTGGTGGGACTGGTCGTAGTCATCGATATCGCTCCCGTCAGACCGCGCTCTTGCGCACGAACCGGCCGACGATCCAGTTGATCAGGGCGATGAGCAGCAGCAGGACGAGCATGGCCCAGGCCACCGCCGCGGCCGGACCGAGGTGCCCCAGCTTCCAGCCGTAGTTGAAGAGGTAGATGCTGAGCGTCTCGTACTGGTGCTCGCTGCCGCCGACGGAGCCGAGGGTGCCGCCCTGCAGCAGCAGCGGCTCACCGAACAGCTGCATGGAGCCGATGGTCGAGATGACGATGGTGAACAGGATCGTCGGCCGCAGCGAGGGGATCGTCACCTTGCGGAACTGCTGCCAGCGGGTCGCCCCGTCGATCGAGGCCGCCTCGTACAGGTCGCTCGGCACGGCCTGCATGGCCGCGAGGTAGATCAGGGCGTTGTAGCCGGTCCAGCGCCAGATCACGATGACCGAGATGGCGATCTTCGACGTCCACTCGCCGTTGCCCCAGTCGATGTCACCGGACCCGAAGAAGTGCAGCACCCAGTTGAGCAGGCCGCCGTCGGGCCGGAAGACCAGGGCGAAGACGAGGGCGGCGGTCGCCACCGAGGTGGCGTACGGGGTGAGGATGACCGTCCGCCAGAAGGTGCTGGCGCGCAGCTTGTAGTTGAGCAGGTGGGCGAGGCCCAGCGCCACGAGCAGCTGCGGGACGGTCGAGATGACGCCGATGATGAACGTGTTGGTGACGGCCGTCCAGAACTCGGAGTCCTGGAGGATCGTGGCGAAGTTGTCCCAGCCGACCCATTCGGACTGGTCGAGCCCCGTCATCTCCACCCGGTGCAGGGCGATCCAGCCGGTGTAGAGGAGCGGGTAGAGCCCGAAGGCGCCGAAGATGAGGAAGAAGGGCGCGATGTACGCGTACGGCGAAGCCTTGTCGTCGAAGCGCCACAGCCGGGCGCGCCACTTGCTGCGTCCGTTCGACGCTGCGCCGCCGGGTGGCGGAGTGTAGGCGCCCCGTGTGGGGGTTGTCGTTGCCACGGAGGGAGTCCTTCCCTGGGAGGTCTGCGGCCGGTAGGAGGCGGAGGTTGTGGGCCGGGTGCCGGTCCCGCCGCTCCCTGCGGGGTCGGTGCGGTGTCGAGCCGCCCGCGTGCGGCCTGGCGTGCGGTGGTCGGGCGTGACCGGTGGGCTCCGCCGGCGGGGTCCGGTCCCCGCCGGCCGGGTGCCGGCCGTGGTGCTGCGATGCGGGGCGGTCCCGCCGGACGCGGTGCGCGCCGGTACGGACCCGGCGCGTACGTCCGCCGGCCGCTGCCCGGCGGACGCCGCGACACCCAGGTGCCGCCACGGCGGGCGACGGGGCGTTCCGTTCCGATCGGTTCCGGCACTCGGCCCGGTTCCTCTCGGCGGACTCACCCCGTCACCCTCCGGGACGGCGCCGTGGCGTCATCGAGATCCTCTTCGTACCAAGTGCCGCTCCCGTCCGGCACTTCCGTCGTGCCGGGCTCCGGCCCTGGAGCGGGGAATGGATGTGGGCCGGAGCCCGCACGGCAGGAGTGCCGGACGGACTCGGCGGATCGGACGACGGACCGGCCTCGTGCGGACGGCCCCGGTGCCCGCGGCGGGAGCCTGGCCCCGCGCGCGGACGTGGTGCGGGCGGCCGTCGGGCCGCCCGCACCTACGGGTGTCAGCCGATCGCCTTGTCGATCTCGTCGGTCGCGGCCTTCCACGCCTTGTCGGGCGAGGTGCCGCGCTGTTCGATGTTGTTGATCTGACGCGAGATCGCGTCCTTGATCACGCCGTCCTTCGGGCCGAGGACCGCCTCGGGGATGGACTTGGCCTCGTCGGCGTAGATCTGGCCGATCGGGGCGTCGTTGAAGTACGGGAGCTTCGCGTTCTTCACGCTGGCGAGCTTGTAGGCGCCCTGGTTCGACGGGAAGACGCCGATGGCCTTGAACACCTCGGCCTGCTGCTCGGGAGCGGTCAGCCACTTGACGAGCTCGGTGGCCTCCTTGACGTGCGCGCCGCTCTTGGGCACGGACAGGAAGGAGCCGCCCCAGTTGGCCGCGGTCTCACCGGGCGCGCGGGAGATGTCCCACTTGCCCTTGAAGCTGTCGCCGGAGTGGATGGAGATCTGGCCGGCCATCCAGGCGGGGCAGGCCACGGTGGCCACGGTGCCCTTGCGCAGCGCCGCGTTCCACGGGTCCTGGAACTGGGCCAGGCCCTGGGTCAGCTTCTTCGACGCGGCCTCGGCGGCCAGGTCCCAGCCCTGCTGCACGGCGGGGCTGTCCTTGTATATCGCCTTGCCGTCGGCGTCGTAGTACTGCTTCGCCGAGGAGCTGACGACCGCGTTGAACATCGCGCTGGAGGAGTCCATGAAGTAGGTCCCGGAGGGGGCCTTCTTCTTGTACTGCTCACCGAGCTTGATGTAGTCCTCCCAGCCGCCGGCGACCGCCTTGGCGACTTCCTCGCGGTCGGACGGCAGTCCGGCCTTCTCGAAGAGGTCCTTGCGGTAGCAGAGCGACATCGGGCCGATGTCCGTACCGGCGCCGATGACCGTGCCGTCCTTGGCGGTGGCCTGCTTCTCCTTCCAGGACACCCAGTCGCTCACGTTGATCGACTTGCTCAGGTCGACGAACTTGCCCGCCTGGGTGTCGACGACCTCCTTGATGCGGCCGACCTCGATACCCGTGACGTCCGCGAGACCGCTGCCCGAGTTCAGCTGCTGGAGCAGCTTCGGGTAGTAGTCCTGCTCGTTGGCGGTCGTCTCTTCCTTGACCGTGATGTTCGGGTGCAGCTTGTGGTACTTGGCGAACAGGCCGGCTTCCTTGTAGCCGAACTGCCCGAAGTCGGCCACCTTGAGAGTGATGTTCCCGTTGGAATCCGAGGCGTCCGAGTCGCCGTCGTCGCTGCAGCCGGTCAGCAGCAGGGCGGAGGCCGTCAGGACCGAGGTGGTCAAGGCCGCCGCTCTGCGGCCTCGACCGCCGCCGGTACGGGTGATGCGCATTCCACTACTCCTTGTTCCAGTGGGGAACGGGGTCTCAGGAATCAGGCCGCCGGGGTTTCGGCGGCCCGGACCTGCCCTCTCGCTTCGAGCAGCGGCCTGTCCACCGCACAGGGTGCACGGTGTAAAGATGCTGGTCAATGGTGGTGCGGTGTGAGGTAGAGGGAAGGGCCCTTGGTTCGTTGATCCACACGGGAGAGACCACCGGTGAACCCGTGGGACCGCTCCCACGCGGCTTGCCCCGAAGACTCCTTCCTGGCGGGCCCGGTGTCAAGACTTGAAAACGGCGTCGTTGCGCAAGCGTGTTCCGCGCGTCACGTGGATGTGTCGTAAGAGCACGTGTAACCAACCGGACACCCCTGGGCCCCGCACAGGATTCACGCAGGTCATCGGGGGTATGGTCACTGAATCCCGGCCTCCGCCCCGTCCGCGTGGGTGGTGGCCGGTTTTTCTGGGCCAGAATGAGGCGAGCCCCCCACCGAAGGCCGGAAGGTGAACGATGAGCGCCGCCGAACAGCTGCCGGGCCCCCACGGCCGCCGC
Organism: Streptomyces sp. NPDC008313; assembly: GCF_042956125.1. Classification (NCBI taxonomy): domain Bacteria; kingdom Bacillati; phylum Actinomycetota; class Actinomycetes; order Kitasatosporales; family Streptomycetaceae; genus Streptomyces; species Streptomyces sp. NPDC008313. Next base: position 70,615 of record NZ_JBIBFR010000031.1, on the reverse strand, counting down.
CCGACCCTGAACGCCGTGGCCGCCCTCGCCGGCGTGGGCCGCGGCACGGTGTCCCGCGTGATCAACGACTCCCCCAAGGTGAGCGCACGCTCCCGTTCGGCCGTGGAACAGGCCATCGCCGAACTCGGCTACGTCCCCAACCGCGCCGCCCGCTCCCTGGCCAGCCGCCGCACGGACGCGGTGGCCCTGGTCGTCCCCGAGGCGGAGACCCGGCTGTTCTCCGAGCCGTACTTCTCCGGGATCATCCGCGGCGTCTCCAGCAAACTCGCCGACGCGGGAATGCAGTTGCTGCTCGTCCTGGCCCGCGACGCGAGGGAGTACGCGCGGCTCGCCACCTACCTCTCGGCGCAGCGGGTGGACGGCGTACTGATGGTCGCGGTGCACGGCGACGACACCCTGCCGGACCGGCTGCACGAGCTCGCCCTGCCGGTCGTGCTGGCGGGCCGGCGCAGCGACCGGGAGCCGCTGGGGCACGTCCGCGCCGACAACGGAGGGGGCGCGCGCAGCGCCGTCCGGCATCTGCTGGACGGCGGCCGCCGGACCGTCGCCACCATCACGGGACCGCTGGACATGGACGTCGCCCAGGCCCGCCTGGCGGGCTACCGCGAGGCGCTGGAGGGTGCGGGCATCGGCGTCGACGAGCAGCTGATCGCCCCCGGCGACTTCACCGAGGAAGGCGGCCGCGCGGCGATGCGCGAGCTGCTGCGCCGCCGGCCCGGCCTCGACGCCGTCTTCGCCGCCTCGGACGTGACGGCCTCGGGGGCCGTGCTGGAGCTGCGCGAGTCGGGCCGGCGGGTGCCCGGGGACGTCGCCGTCATCGGCTTCGACGACTCGGTGGTGGCCCGGCACATCGATCCCCCGCTGACGAGCGTCCGCCAGCCGCTGGAGGAGATGGGCCGCACGATGGCGAGGCTGCTGCTGGACGAGATCGCCGACCGGGGCACCGGCCTGCGCGAAGTGGTCCTGCCGACCGAGCTGGTGGTACGGCAGTCGGCCTGACCGTGGCCGGCTCCCGCACCGACCGGCGGCGAGACCCCGGGGCCGCGCCGGGGCACCTCCGCGGCGCGGTCCCGCGTCACACCGCAGGAGAGCTCTCCGAACGCGCTTTCCCACCTGTTTACGTGAGAGTTTCCGCGGACCCGCTTTGACGTGGGAGCGCTCCCAAGCATAATGGGGGCCCACCCGACTCGTGGGAGCGATTCCATGCCCGACCAGAAGACCGTGTCCTTCCCTCGCGACTTCCTCTGGGGCGCCGCCACGTCCGCCTACCAGATCGAGGGGGCGGTCCAGGAGGACGGCCGCACGCCCTCCATCTGGGACACCTTCAGCCACACGCCGGGCAGGACCGCGGGCGGCGACACCGGCGACGTGGCCGTCGACCACTACCACCGCTACCGCGAGGACGTCGCGATGATGGCCGACCTCGGCCTGACCGCGTACCGCTTCTCCGTCTCCTGGCCCCGGGTGCAGCCCACCGGCCGCGGACCCGCCGTGCAGCGCGGTCTCGACTTCTACCGGCGGCTCGTCGACGAGCTGCTCTCGCACGGCATCAAGCCGGCGGTCACCCTCTACCACTGGGACCTCCCGCAGGAGCTGGAGGACGCGGGCGGCTGGCCCGAGCGCGAGACCGCGCTGCGCTTCGCCGAGTACGCGCACCTCGTGGGTGAGGCTCTCGGCGACCGGGTCGAGCAGTGGATCACGCTCAACGAGCCCTGGTGCAGCGCCTTTCTGGGGTACGGCTCCGGAGTCCACGCCCCCGGGCGCACGGAGCCGGCGGCCGCCCTGCGCGCCGCACACCACCTCAACCTGGCGCACGGGCTCGGTACTTCGGCACTGCGGTCCGTGCTGCCCGCCCGCGACACGGTCGCGGTGAGCCTCAACTCCTCGGCCGTCAGGCCGCTGTCGCAGGACCCCCGGGACCTGGCCGCCGTACGGCGCATCGACAACCTGGCCAACGGCGTCTTCCACGGGCCCATGCTGCACGGCGCGTACCCCGAGGGGCTGTTCGAACAGACCGCGTCGGTCACCGACTGGTCGTACGTGCTCGACGGTGACCTCGACGCGATCCACCAGCCGCTGGACGCCCTCGGCCTCAACTACTACACGCCCGCGCTGGTGTCGTCCGCCGAGACCGCCCCCGAGGGGCAGCGCGCGGACGGGCACGGGGACAGCGCGTACTCGCCGTGGCCGGGCTCCGAGGACGTGGCGTTCCACCAGACGCCCGGCGACCGGACCGAGATGGGCTGGACCATCGACCCGACGGGCCTGCACGAGCTGATCACGCGGTACGCGCGCGAGGCCCCCGGCCTCCCGCTGTACATCACGGAGAACGGCGCCGCCTGCGACGACAAGCCCGACGCGGAGGGCCGCGTCCACGACCCGGAGCGGATCGCCTACCTGCACGGCCACCTCTCGGCGGTGCGCCGCGCGATCGGTGACGGCGTGGACGTCCGGGGCTACTACCTCTGGTCCCTGATGGACAACTTCGAGTGGGCGTACGGCTACGGCAAGCGTTTCGGCGCGGTGTACGTCGACTACGCGACCCAGAAGCGCACCCCCAAGTCCAGCGCCCAGTGGTACGGCCAGGCGGCCAAGACGGGGACGCTCGCGCCGTTGACCGAGGCCGGGTAGCGCCTGTTCGCGGCCGGCCGGCCGCCGGCGGGGCGGGACAGACGGACCGTCGGCCGGACCCATCGAGCCGGGGGAACGGGGAAAACGGGGGAACGGGGGAACGGGGAACGGGGAACGGGGAACGGGGAACGGGGAAAAGGATGCGGGGCGCGGCTCCCGAGGGGGGTGCCGCGCCCCGCTTCCTGTGGGGGTGCGTGGGGGCGTCCGGATGTCCTTGTGACGGTGCCGGGTCCTACTTGTAGACGCCGAAGGCCTTGGAGAAGGCGTTCGCGCCCTGGACGATGGAGCTGCACGTGGCGTCGGCGGACGGCTTGGCGCCGCCGGCGCACTGCTTGTCGCGGGTCGCGGACCACATCGAGAGCCAGCCGAGCCCCTTCGACTTGGCGAAGTTCACCAGCTGCGTGGCGTCCTCCACCTTGAAGACCTCGCTGGCGACGTCGTTGACACCGATCATCGGGGTGACGGCGACCGCCTTCCAGGCCGCGCTGTCCGAGAGCCCGAGGACGCCCTTGATCTGCGCCTGGGTCGCCGTGGCGGCCTGCTCGGCGTAGGTACCCATGTCACCGCTGTACGAGCCGCCGTAGTCCATCGCCATGATGTTGACCGTGTCGACGGAGACGCCGTTGGACTTGGCGTTGGACAGCAGGTTCACCCCGTCCTGGGTGAGCCCCTCGGGCATCACCGGGAGCGTGAAGGAGACGTCCAGCTTCGGGTGCTCCTTCTGGAGCTTGGCGATGGCCTGGGCACGGCGGGTGTTGGCGGCGGCGTTCGGCAGCGCGCCGCCTTCGATGTCGAAGTCGACCTTGGTGAGCTTGTAGGCGTCCACGGCCTTGCCGTACGCGGCGGCCAGGGCGTCGGCCGAGGAGCAGGTGGTCGCGAGCTCCGAGCCGGAGGCGCCGCCGAAGGAGACCCGGACGTCGCCGCCCTTGGCGCGGAGGTCGCCGATCTGCGCGGCGACCGCGTCGGCGCCGAGGTCGCTGACGCCGCCCCACTTCGGGGTGCAGCCGCCGCCGTCGGTGATGAAGGCGAGGTTGTACTCCTTGACGCCGGTGGCCGCGGCGGTCCCCACGAGGTCGAACGCCGGGTAGAGCGAGGTGTCGACGTAGGGCGAGAAGCCGGCTCCGGTGGTGGTGCCGCTGCCCGGGTCGGTGCCACCGCCGCCGGTGCTCCCGGTGGGGGACGGGGTCGGGTCGGCGCTCTGCGAGGGGGTGGCACCGGGCTCGGGCGTGCCGGTCTCGGTGGGGCGTCCGCTGGGCTCGGGCGTGGCCCCGTCGTCGGCGGAGCACTTGGCGCCGTCGATGAGGCAGGCCTTCGGGTCGGTGGTGCCGTTCACGACGAAGCCGACGGTGACGGACTCACCGGCGGCCAGCCCGTCCTTGTCCCAGGACGGCGGCGTCACGGTGACGTGCCCGCCGCTCACCTTCGACGTGGCGTTCCACAGCGAGCTGAGCGTGGCGCCGGACGGCAGGTCGAACTCCAGCGTCCAGTCGCCCCTGGCCTGGCCGGTGTCGTTCTTGACGACGTACTGCGCGGTGTAACCGGTCGACCAGTCACTGGTCCTGGTGTACACGGCGCCGACTCCGGCGGCGTGCGCGGTGCCGGTGAACAGGAGGGCACCGCCACCCGCGACGGCCGCGGCGACGACGCCGCCGATGGCCTTGTTCCGACCGCTGACCTTGCGCCGATGGGTACTGCTCATCGCGTGCCTGCCTTCGCTGTTCACGGGAGTCTCGGGGGCTGCCTGGTCCGCAGGGCACGAGGCGGCTGCGGAGCCGGGCCCTGGAGGGTGGGTGCGGCAGCACGCTAGCGATCCGGAATCGGGTATTCGGCCTGATTCGGACGGAGGTTGGGGATCTTAGGGTCCGCTTAAGGAAGGCATCGGGGACGGTTAAAGGTCGAGACCACCGGAGGGCCGTCGGGCACGCTGCCAAGCCGTCCGGCCGAGCCACGAGGGCGCCGGGAGCACCGGCCGGGGACGGGGCGTCAGGGGGTGCCGGCCGGGGGCGGGGCCCGGGGACGGGGCGTCAGAGAGCACCGGCCGGGGACGGGCGGCAGAGAGCACCGGCCGGGGACGGGGCGTCACGGAGCACGGGCCGGGGACGGGCGTCACGGAGCACGGGCCGTTGGACGGGGCGTCACGGAGCACGGGCCGTTGGACGGGGCGTCAGAAAGTACTAGTCGGGGGACGGGCGCCAAGGAGCACCGGCCGGGGGACGGCGCGTCAAGGAGCACCGGCCGGGGACGGGGCGCCAGGGGGTGCCGGCCGGGGGCGGGGCCCGGGGACGGGGCGTCAGAGAGCACCGGCCGGGGACGGGCGTCAAGGAGTACCGGCCGTGGGACGACGCGTCAGGGGTTACCGGACGTGGGACGGCTCGCCGTCGCGCCCGCGCCCGCTCCCGCACCGGCTCCCGGTCCCGGGCCGCGGCGACGGCGGCGTACGGAGCCCCGGTGGCCTCGTCCGACCGGGGCCCGTTCGTCGAGCTGGATCCAGATGCGGACCTCGGTGCCGCCGAGCACGGACGAGCCGATGCGGACGTCGCCTCCGGTCGCCTCCGCCAGCCGCCGCACGATGTCGAGCCCGAGCCCCGTGGACCCGTCGCTGCCGGATCCCCGCCCGCGGGCCATGGCCGACTCGGGATCCGCGATCCCGGGGCCCGCGTCGGAGACGAGGACGATCACCGCGTCGTCGCTGTTGTGCAGGTCGACCGCGAAGGCCGTCCCCTCGGGGGTGTGCCGGAAGACGTTCCCCAGCAGCGCGTCGAGCGCGGCCACGAGATCGCCGCGGGCCACCGGTATCCGTACGGGCCGGTCGACGCCCGCGACCCGCACCTTGCGGCCCTCGTCCTCCGCGAGCGCGGACCAGAAGTCCATCCGCTCCCGCACGACCTCGGACGCGTCGCACCCCGCCCCGGCCAGGGGCGCCGTCGTCTGCGGCTTCGCCTCCCGGGCCGTACGGATGATGGTGTCGACCTCCCGCTCCAGCTGCTCGACCGCGGCGCGCGTCTGCTCGGCGGCGGGCCCGTCGCCGAGCGAGGCCGTGTTGAGCCGCAGCACCGTCAGCGGCGTACGCAGCCGGTGGGACAGGTCGGCGGCCAGCTCCCGCTCGTTGGCGAGCAGTTGCACCACCTGGTCGGCCATGGAGTTGAAGGCCGCCGCCGCGAGCCGCAGCTCGGAGGGCCCCTCCTCCGGCACCCGGGAGCCCAGCTTGCCGTCCCCCAGGTCGTGCGCCCCCTCGGCCAGCCGCTGCGCGGGCTTCACCATCCGCGCCCCGAGCCGGTCGGCGACGGCGACCGAGCCGACGACGAGGGCGACACCGACCAGGGCGAGCACCGCCCAGGCCGTGCCCACGCCGTTGCTCGTCTCGGCCTCGGGGACGTACACCTCGACGACCGCGATCTCACCGGAGCTCAGCGCGGTCGGCTGGAGCAGCGTGGAGCCGCCGGGCACCTCCGTGGTGGAGGCGCGGCCCAGCTTTCGCGTCATGGCGATGTCCTCGTCGGCGGCGCGCTGTTCGCCGATCTCGACGGGCGGCGAGTCCTCGGCGGCGGGTATGTGCACGGCCATGCCCGCGTCCGAACCGGCCGAGGCCACGACCCGCTCCAGCTGGTCCCGGTCGACGGTGATGGAGAGCGCGGGCGCGATGGCCGCGGCCTGCCGCTCGGCGTTCGAGAACGCCCGGTCCCTGGCCATCTCCTTGATGACGAGACCGAGCGGGATCGCGAAGGCCACCATGACCATCGTGGTGACGGCGACGCACACCTTGACCAGCGCCCACCTCATGGCAGCTGCTCCGCCCTCGGCGGTTCCAGCTTCACCCCGACGCCCCGCAGGGTGTGCAGGTAGCGCGGGCGGGCCGCCGTCTCGCCCAACTTGCGGCGCAGCCAGGACAGATGGACGTCTATCGTCTGGTCGTCGCCGTACGACTGCTGCCAGACCTCGGCGAGCAGTTCCCTGCGCGGCACGACCACGCCCGGGCGCCCGGCGAGGAAGGTGAGCAGGTCGAACTCGCGGCGGGTCAGATCCAGTGGGGTGCCGTCCAGCTCGGCCTGGCGGCGCAGCGGGTCGATGGCCAGGCCGCCGACCCGGATGGTCCGCGAGGGGGGCGCCTCACCGGCCGCAGCCCGCGAACGCCGCAGCACCGCCGCCATCCTGGCCGACAGGTGCTCGACGGAGAACGGCTTCGTCAGATAGTCGTCCGCCCCGTCGTTGAGCAGCCGGACGATCTCCGTCTCGTCGTCCCGCGCGGTCGCGATGATCACCGGTACGTCGGTGATCCCGCGCAGCATCTTGAGCGCCTCGGACCCGTCCAGGTCGGGCAGTCCCAGGTCGAGGATGACGACGTCGAAGGAGAAGTGGGCGACCTCGCGCAACGCCTCGAGGGCGGTACCGACGCTGCGCACGGTGTGCGAGGCGTCGGTCAGGTGCCGGATGAGGGCCGAGCGTACGAACTGGTCGTCCTCGACCACGAGTACACGTGCCATGGGCGGCACCGTACGCCATACGGGCGGCGGGGGTCCGACGCCTGTGGACAACCCGGGCGGTGCGGGTCAGGAACCTGTGGACGACTCCGGACGATGCGCCTGGAGCCGGGGTGAGCGGCAGTTCGCGGAGGAGACATCCGTGGGACTCGTGGTGCAGTATGGCCCGCACATGCGCAGAGGACTCGTACACGTACTGGCTTGGTCGCTCGCCACGGGCGCGGCGGTCACGTTGTCGTGGTGGGGTGTCCACACGGTGATGGCGGGCACGGCCTACGACCCGCCGCGCGCCCTGCCGGTCCTGGCGGGCGACGCCACCGAGCAGGCCTCGAAGGCGCTCTCCTCCGCGACCAGCCGCCCCGAGCCGTCGACGAGCACGGACGGCGGACCGCCGAAGAGCGGCCGGCCCACCGCGACCGCCTCACCCTCCACGTCGTCCGACGCGTCCGGCCCGCCGAGGGGGTCCGGGGACGCCGCGTCCGGCAAGCAGGACGGGAGTTCGGATCCGGGCTCCGGCCAGGTCAAGAGCTACGACACCCGGGGCGGGCGCGCGGTCTTCGACCTCGGGGACACGTCGGCGACCCTGGTCACCGCGACCCCGGCGGCCGGCTGGTCGATGCAGGTCTGGAAGACGGAGACGTGGATCCGGGTGGAGTTCGGCTCGGGCGCCGACCGGGTGTCGGTCTTCTGCACCTGGCACGACTCGGCGCCCCGGGTGGACATCAACACCTACTGACTGAGTGCGGCCGCGCCGGGCGCCCGGCAGCGCAGCGCGCGCTCCGGCCCGCCGCCCCGTCCCCGCCCGCCCCTGCCTTCCCTCACCGGAACACGGACCGCGTCACCGGAACACCGACGGCGGCGGTGCGGGGGAAGCGACCGCCGAGACGTCGGTGACGGGCGCCGCACCGCCGGTGAAGTCGGCCAGCCCCTTGCCGTGTTCGACGCGGCCGGGGTGCGGGTCCGTGGCCGCCCGGCGGGTCAGTTCGGCCACCGGAAGCGGCCGGTCGGAGCAGACGAGCACCGCGTTCCCGAACCGCTTGCCGCGCAGCACCGCCGGGTCGGCGACCAGTGCCAGCTCGGGGAAGACCCCCGCGGCGGTGGCGATCTGGCCGCGCAGATGGGCGAGCGGCGGGCCGTCGGCGAGGTTGGCGGCGTAGAGGCCACCGGGTTTGACGACCCGGCGCACGTCGGTGAGGAACTCGCCCGAGGTCAGGTGCGCGGGGGTGCGCGCCCCGCTGAACACGTCCGCGATCACCAGGTCCGCCCAGCCGTCCGGCACCTTGGCGAGCCCTTCACGGGCGTCCAGCGAGCGCACCCGTATCCGGGCGTTCGGGTCGAGTGGGAGTTCGCGGCGGACCAGCCGGACGAGGGCCGCGTCGCGCTCGACGACCTGCTGGGTGGAGCGGGGGCGGGTGGCGGCCGTGTAGCGGGCGAGGCCGAAGGCGCCTCCGCCGAGGTGCACGACGTGCACGGGCCGGCCGTGCGGGGCGACGAGGTCGATGACGTGGCCGAGCCTGCGCTGGTACTCGAAGTCCAGGTACCCGGGGTCGTCGAGGTCGACGTGGGACTGGGGGGCGCCGTCGATCAGCAGGGTCCAGGCGCGTGCCCGGTCCCGGTCGGGTATCAGCTCGGCGAGCCCTCCGTCGACGGGTTCGACGACGGGCTCGGCCGCCCCGCGTCCACGCCCCCGCCGGGTGCCCCTTCCGTCCCCGGACCGCCCGTCCTCGGGTCGCTCGTCCCCGGACTGCTTCTTCCCGGACTGCTTGTTCCCGGCCTTCGCCCTCGCCCTCGCCATGCCGCCATTATCGGCGCGTGGAAGCGGCTCGGCCCAACAGCCGGCCGCCGCCGGTCCCGGGAGCGCGTGCGTCACTCCGGGCCGCCGCGGATCCTCTCGCCGCCCCGGACTGCCGGGGCCCTGGCCACCACCTCGAATCCACGGCGATCCGCGCGTCGTTCAGCTGCAGTTGTCCGCGGCCTCGATGAGCCGGGCCGCCTCGTCCAGCGCCGCGCGCAGTTCGGTGGGGTCGGTGGCCGGGTCCGACTGGTCGGGCGGCAGCAGCCAGCCGGAGTCGAGGCCCGGCGGCTCGGGGCTGAGGCCGAGGCCCCGGCCCCCGGTCTGCGTACAGGTGCTGCCCGGCACGTCCCAGGCGTCCGCGGTGCCGGGCGGCACCAGGAAGCCGAGGGTGTCGCAGTCGCCGTCGTGCAGCACCGGTCCGACGCCGTCGCCCGCGCCGCGGCGCAGGATGTCGACCGCCTCGAGACCCTGCCGGGTCGGCACGCGCACCAGGTCGCATGCGGCCGGCTCCGCTCGCGTACCGCACGGGGCGGCCGTCGTGTACACCGCTGCCGGCAGTGCCGTACGAATCTCGGTGCTGTCCATCCCGGCTTCCCTCACGGAAAACCCCTCCTCTGAGCGAGTGGGTCGGGAGTTCGGGTGGCTCCCGGTCCACGGGTTCAACGCGTGGACCCGTCAACGGCTACGGCGGAAGTGCGCCGCAAAGGATGGCAGTTCATGGCAGATCGTGCATGAGATATCCGGTTTGTAGCCAAACCGAGCGTGACGGCGCGAGCGCAACCGGTACGTTCTTGCACCGCCGGAAGCCGTCTCGTCACGACCCCGGCGATGGTTCGACGGTTCGCGAGAGAGGGCCCGGCCATGACGTCGTCAAGGGTGACCTCGTCCCCGTCTTCCCGGCCATCACGGCCGAACCTCGCCTTCCGGCGACTGCGCGGGCGGCGCTCACCGTCCGAGTTCGCCGCGGCGGTGCGGCGGGCGGCGCTGGAGATCGGTGAGCGGGTCAGCTGCGACGCGCGGTACATCGGGCGCGTCGAGGCGGGCGAGATCCGCTGCCCCAACTACGCGTACGAACGGGTGTTCTTGCACATGTTTCCCGGCCGGACCCTGACCGACCTGGGCTTCGCGCCCCGCTCATCGGTACGTGGACGAGGGGCGCGCGAAACGGAGGAGGCGCCCCTCCCGCACACCACGAGCCTTTCCCGCGCCGCGTATGAGACGGAGGGGGCGGGCGAGCCGTATGGGATGCGGGAGACCGAAGCCCCCGCGCACCCCACACCGCCACCACCCACCCCGCACGACCGACCCGAACCGCACGACCGCTCCGACTCCGGCAACCCGCACAAGCCGTGTCTCCCGAACGACCCGACCGACCCGTACGCCGCGGCCGCCCCGACGGACCCGCACGACCTGAACGCCCCCATCGCCCCGTACTACCCGTCCGACCCGTCCGACCCGTCCGACCCGTGTGACCTGTACCACCCGCACGAGATCCACGATCAGAACCACGAGGAGAGCGACGTGCAGCGTCGCGCATTCATGACCGGCGGCACCCTCACGGTGGCGGCCGCCTCGCTCGGCGCCTTCGCCCTCGCGTCGGGCGCGACCGCCGGGGCCGCGGACCGTCCCGTCCACCGCGCCGGCGCGTCCGAGACGGACGCCCTGGAGGACGCCGTGCGCAAGATCCGGCTGCTCGACGACCGGCACGGCGCCGACGGCCTCTACCGGCGGGCGGCGGCCCCGCTGCGGACCGCCTACGAACTGCTCGACGCGGGCACCCTCCGCCGCCGGATCAGCGACCGGCTCTACGCGGGCGCGGGCGAACTCGCGATCTCCGTCGGGTGGCTGGCGCACGACTCGGGGCGCTTCGACGACGCGCGTTCGCACTACGCCGAGGCGCTCGCCACCGCCCGGATGTCCGGCGACGCGGGCCTGGAGGCGCACGCGTTCTGCAACACGGCGTTCCTCGCGCGCGACACGGGGCGCCCGCGGGAGGCGGTGCGGGCGGCGCAGGCCGCGCAGCGCGTCGCACGGCCGCTGGGCTCACCGCGGCTGATGTCGCTGCTCGCGCTGCGTGAGGCGGGCGGCTGGGCGGGCCTCGCCGACCGGACCGGCTGCGAGCGCGCGCTCGCCCGGGCACAGGCCCTGTTCGAACGCGGGCCCTCCCCCGACGACCCCGAGTGGATGAGCTTCTACGGGGAGGCCGAGCTGGAGGGGCTGGAGGCGCAGTGCTGGTCGACGCTCGGCGACTGGCCGCGCGCGGCACGTCACGCGCGGCGGGCTGCGCGGCTGCAGGACCCGCACTTCACCCGCAACATCGCCCTGTACACGGCGGAGCTGGCCGACGACCTGGCGCGCGGCGGGCGTCCCGACGAGGCGGCGTCGGCCGGGATGCGGGTCCTCGACCTGCTCGACGAGGTGCAGTCCTCGCGCGTCCAGACGATGCTGGCCGGCACGGCCCGGGTGCTCCTGCCGCACCGGGCGGCCTCGGGCGTCTCCGCGTTCCTGGATCGGCACGCGAGCCTCCCCCGCACGGCCTGACCGCCCCGCGCCGACTCCGTGAAGCCCGGACTCCGCGCCCGGCGGCTACCCTCCCAGATGCCCGAGGTCGTTCCAGGTCTCGATCGCGGGCTCGCCGTAGGCCCAGCCGAGGACCGACAGGGAGGTCGGGTTCAGGCGGATACGGGCGGCGAAGCCGAGGGGAAGGCCGAGCCAGCGGGCGCCGAGGGAGCGGAGGACGTGGCCGTGCGCGAAGACCAGCACGTCGCGGTCCTCGGCACGGGCCCAGGCGACGACCTCGTCCACGCGCGCGGTGACCTGCTCCAGGGTCTCCCCTCCGGGAACGCCGTCGCGCCAGATGAGCCAGCCGGGCCGGACCGCCTGGATCTCGTCGGGCGTCATGCCCTCGTACGCCCCGTAGTCCCACTCCATGAGCGCGTCCCACTCCGTCGCGCGGTCGCCGAACCCGGCGAGTGCGCACGTCTCACGCGCGCGTACCAGCGGACTGGTGCGCACCTCGGCGTCGGGGAGTCCGTCGAGGGGGGCGCGGTGCAGGCGCTCGCCGAGCAGCTTCGCGCCGCGCCGGCCCTCCTCGAGGAGGGGGACGTCGGTCCTGCCGGTGTGCTTCCCGAGCAGGGACCATTCCGTCTGTCCGTGCCGGGCCAGCAGGATGCGCGGTGCCATGAAGGGGCCTTTCCGGGACGAGTGAGGGGTGGGTCACTCCATCATCGCGCACCGCTTTCCGGGGCAACCCGCCGGGCGATCTCCGCGTCTTTGACGACCGGGGGCGCCCCGCGACGGCGTTCGCGCACACCGTGATCGGTCGTGCCACCAGCGGTTCCACCGGAAGCTATGCTCTCGCGGACACCGGAACCACAAGGACCAGTGGAAAGCAGATGGGGGAGGGCGATCGGATGCTGCGGACCGATGCGGCACGCACCGGGACGGCACCACGTGCCCGGCTGCGCTGGTGGACCGAGCTGCCGTTGATCGTATTGGTGTACGCGGCGTACTCGGGAGGCCGGCTGCTGGTCCGCGGCGACGTGTCGGGGGCCGTCGACCACGGGCTGGGGATCCTGCGGATCGAGAAGGCCCTGTACCTCAACGCCGAGCATCCGCTGAACCGTCTCTTCACCCGCGAGGCCTGGCTCGGCGTGCCCGCCGACTTCTGGTACGCGTCCCTGCACTACCTGGTGACGCCCGCGATACTCGTCTGGCTGTTCCGGTCCCGCACGGTGCGCTACCGGGCAGCCCGCACCTGGCTGATGACGTCGACGTTCATCGGCCTGATCGGCTTCACGCTGCTGCCGACCTGCCCGCCCCGGCTGCTCTCCTCCGGGCACGGCTTCGTCGACACGATGGCCCGGTACAGCGACTACGGCTGGTGGGGCGGCGAGGCGAGCGCGCCCCGCGGCATGGGCGGCATGACGAACCAGTACGCGGCGATGCCGAGCCTGCACGTCGGCTGGGCGCTGTGGTGCGGAGTGATGCTGTGGCGGCACGGCGGTACCCGGACGGCGAAGGCCGCGGGCGTCGCCTACCCGTTGCTCACCACGATCGTGGTCATGGGCACCGCCAACCACTACTTCCTCGACGCGGTCGGCGGAGCCCTCGTGATGGGGGTCGGCCTCCTGCTCGCCCCGCTCGTGATGCGTTACGCGGACGTGGCGAAGGCGTGGCTCGCGGCGCGGACGCCCGCGGGACCGGGCACGCGCTGGGCGGCGGGCGCGGACGCGGTTCCCGCACCGGTCGCGTCCGCCTCACGCGACGCGGGTTCCTCCGTTGTCAGTGCGGGATGCCAGACTTCCCCGGGTGAGCGATTCCCCCGACAGCGCGAGTCCCCCACCGGGCCGGGAGCCGAACCGGGTGCCACCCCCGCGGACGCGGGAGGCGGCGATTCCGGATGGGGCGTCCCCACCTCCGGCGAGGCCGAGAGCCTGGGGAAGGCTCGCTGAGCTGCGCGGCCCCGGCGTCCCGCCGAAGGCGCTGGACGCCCGGGCCCTCGCGGCGCTGGCCGCCAACCCGGGGTGCGACCGGCGGGCGATCCTCGACGGCGCCGGGGTCGACAAGGCCGCGCTCGCGAGCGCGCTGGGGTCTCCGTCCGCCTTCGGCCAGTCGCAGTTCGCCCTCACGCGGGGCAACGCGTTCGAGAGGCGGGTCAAGGCCGACGGCGGCGCGGAGCTGCTGCGGCTGGTCCACGAGAAGCTCGACCCGGGCGCCGAGCCGCCGTCCGGCGCACGGGTCCCCGACCTGACGGCGGTGGGTCCCGAGGGCCGCGCCGCCCGTACGTCGCTCGCCTTGCGCGAGGCCACCGGCGCGGGGACGTGGACGCTGCTCGACCATCCTCTGCTGGTGCTCGACGTCGCCGGTTCCCCGGTGTTCCTGGAGCCGGACGCGGTGGTGGTGCACCCCGACGGCACCTGGACGGTCGTCGAGATCAAGTCCTTCCCGATGCTCGACGGCTCGGCGGACCCGGCGAAGGTCGGGGCGGCGGCGCGCCAGTCGGCGGTCTACGTCCTGGCGCTGGAGCGCGTCGCCTCGCGCCTGTCCGCCCCCGGGCCCACCGACCCGCAGGCCACCGACCCGCAGGCCACGAACCCGCAGGCCGCAGACCCGCAGGCCGCAGACCCGCAGGCCACGGTCCCCGCGCCCACGGCCTCCGCACCCACGGCCCCCGGCACGACGCCTCCCGGGGCCGCTGCCCCCGCTGCGCCGGCCCCCACGCGCGTCGTCCGTCACCGCGTCCTGCTGGTCTGCCCGAAGGACTTCTCCAACCTGGCGACCGCCTCGGCCGTCGACGTCCGCAAGCAGCGCGCCGTGACCCGCCGCCAGCTCGACCGGCTGACGCGCGTCCAGGACATCGCGGACCTCCTCCCGGACGGCACCTGCTTCAGCCCCGAGCTGCCGTCCGAGGAGCTGACGGCCGCCGTCGAGTCCGTCCCGGCGACGTACGCGCCGGAGTGCCTCGCCGCCTGCGAGCTGGCCTTCCACTGCCGCGGCCGCTCCCGCGCCGAGGGCGCGGTGACCTCCCTGGGCCGCTCCCTGCGGGCGGAGCTGGGCGGCCTCACGACCGTCGAGGAGGTCCTCGCCGCGGCCCGCGGCGAGGCGGGCGACCCGGACGACCCGGCCGTCGCCGCCCTCCGCAGAGCGGCCCGGCTCCGCGCGGAGGTCCTGGCCGAGTGCGATCCCGGCGTCACGGCCGGGCAGGGGGTCGCCGCCTCATGTCACTGATCACCGATCTCGCGCGGCTCGAAGCCGTCAGCCGGGGCCGGGCCACCGCGACGGCCACCGTGCGGCACCGGCACCTGTCCGAGAGGCCGCTCGTCCTCGTGCCCCTGACCACCGCGGGAGAGGCGGGCGCTCCGCTCGGGGCGCTCGTGGGCACCGATCGGGACGCTCCCCGGCTGCTGGCCGTACCGCAGCCGCGCGACCGTGACCTGCGGTTCGCGTTCCTCGCCGAGCTCGCGGACGTCGTCCTGCCGTACGTCGACGCGTACGGGGACGCCGTCGAGGCCGCCGAGCGCAGCGAGACCGACCCGGAGACCGGCAAGCGGGTCAAGGTCGAGGTCGACCTGTGCGTGGACGCCCCGCAGCTGATCGTGCCGAGCCGGGCCGGCGTCGAGTTCGTCAGGCTGCTCGGACGCTCCATGCGTTTCCGCCGCACCGCCGAGCAGGAACCGGAGGCCCCGCACCCGGCGCCACCGCGCGTGCCCCTGCTCGGCCGGTGGTTCACGCACTTCGGGGAGCGGGCCCGCGTCCCCGGTTCCTCGCTCCTGCTCGCCCTCACCGACCTGCTGTCCCGGCACTGGGCGACCGGCCAGAGCAGCCTGGAGGACCAGCACCTCGGGGCCCTGCTGGCCTGGATCGACCCGCCGGACGGCCTGTCGGGGGCCGAGGCGGCGCACCGGGCCGAGCTCGGACGCGACGGGCGGGGGCAGCTGCTGTGCCCGCCCGCCGGGCCGGCCACCGACCCGGCCTTCGACAACCGGCTGCTCGCCCCCGCCATCGAGCGCTACGACCGCGCGCGCACCGCGCTGGCCGCCGCCGAGGACGGCGTCGAGGCGGACGACCGGCTCGGTGCGCTCACCGGCGCCGAGCGGGAGATCCGCGCCCTCGTCGAGAGTCGTACGCGCCCCACCTGGGACGCCGTCTGGCACGGCCTCGACCTGCTGCGGACGCTCCCCGAAGGCGCGCACGCCACCGACCGGTGGACCCGCGACCGCTGGTCGTTCACCGGCCACCGGGACCGGATCGTCGCCGGTGAGCCGCCGCAGCCGCGCCACGACGACGCGGTCACCGCGGCGAACAAGCTCGCGACCCGTGAGCGCGAGCAGGCCCGCCTGGAGGCCCAGGAGGCCCTCGACGACCCGCTGGTCATGGCCGGCCGGCGGCTCGCGGGCGAGGCCTTCGCGGGCGAGGTCACGGACGTCGTCATGGCGTACAGCGACGGCAAGCGGCCCAGCCCCCGCCCGCTGGTGACCGTCCGCACGGACGACCGGCCGCATCTCGGGGAGCGGGGGAAGGTGTACCGGTCCCTGGGCGGCAAGCCGCAGGCCGCCCAGTACGTGGGCCAGGAGGACGACGGGGCGCTGATCGTGCTGCGGATCGTGGACAAGATGGGGCGCGGCAAGGAGCCCGAGCCTCAGTCCGTGCCGGAGAAGGGCGACCGGGTCTGCTTCACGCTCTTCGAGCACGAGCAGCGGGGCGGCGCGAAGCTGCCCGACCCGGACGAGACCCCGTGGACGCACGGCGGGCCGCCGGGCGAGCCCGACGCGCTCCCCGTCCCGGACCCGGTGACCGAGGAGGACGTACTGTGACCGCCACCGGCCCCGCCGCCACCGCGGCCACCCGCTCCGCCGCGCTCCCCTCCCCCGGGCCCTTCGACCCCGGCGCCGAGGCCACCCGCGCCACCGACGCGATCCTGCGGGACACCCTGCACGGCACGGCACGCGGAGTCGTCGTCGACTCCCCGCCGGGCGCGGGCAAGTCCACCCTGGTCGTCCGGGCCGCGCTCGAACTGGCCGCGGCCGGGAGACCTCTGATGGTCATCGCGCAGACCAACGCCCAGGTCGACGACCTGGTGCTGCGACTCGCCGAGAAGAACCCCTCCCTGCCCGTGGGCCGCCTGCACAGCAGCGACCCCGACCCGTACGACAAGGCCCTCGACGGCCTGGCGAACGTACGGAAGTCCGCGAAGGCCGGGGACCTGGCCGGACTGGACGTGGTGATCTCGACGGCCGCCAAGTGGGCCCACGTCAAGGGCGTCGAGCCGTGGCGGCACGCGATCGTCGACGAGGCGTACCAGATGCGCTCCGACGCGCTGCTCGCCGTGGCGAACCTGTTCGAGCGGGCGCTGTTCGTGGGCGACCCGGGGCAGTTGGACCCGTTCGCGATCGTCGGTTCGGAGCAGTGGGCGGGGCTGTCGTACGACCCGTCGGCGTCCGCGGTGACGACGCTGCTGGCCCACAACCCGCACCTGCCGCAGCACCGGCTGCCGGTGTCCTGGCGGCTGCCCGCGTCGGCGGCGCCGCTGGTCTCGGACGCCTTCTACCCCTACACCCCGTTCCGCAGCGGCACGGGGCACGGCGACCGCGGCCTCGACTTCGGCGTCCCGTCGGACGGCTCGGGCCCGGACCGGGTGATCGACGAGGCGGCCGAGACGGGCTGGGGCCTGCTGGAGCTGCCCGCCCGGCACACGCCGCGCACCGACCCGGAGGCGGTCCGCGCGGTGGCCCTCGTCGTGCGCCGTCTGCTGGACCGGGGCGGGGCGGCCCGCTCCGAGCGGTCGGCGGAGCCGGTACCGCTGACCGCCGACCGGATCGCGGTCGGCACGGCGCACCGCGACCAGGCGGCCGCCGTCCGCGCGGCCCTGGCCGACCTCGGTGTCACGGACGTCACCGTGGACACGGCGAACCGACTCCAAGGACGTGAGTTCGACGTGACGGTGGTCCTGCACCCTCTGTCGGGCCGCCCGGACGCGACGGCGTTCCACCTGGAGACCGGCCGCCTGTGCGTCCTCGCCTCCCGCCACCGGCACGCGTGCGTCGTCGTCTGCCGGGCCGGTGTCACCGACCTCCTGGACGACCACCCCTCCACGGAGCCCGTCCAGCTGGGCGTCACCGTGAAGTTCCCGGACGGCTGGGAGGCCAACCACGCGGTCCTCGCCCACCTCGCCGAACACCGCGTGACCTGGCGCCCGTGACGGCGGACGCGCTGTCCGTGCCCACGGTCACCGCGCCCACCCTCCCACCGGGCGGAGCCCGGCACGCCGTCGGAGACCGCCGCGCGGACAGCCCCGGACGGCTGGGAGGCCAACCACGCGGTCCTCGCCCACCTCGCCGAACACCGCGTGACCCGGCGCCCGTGACGGCGGACGCGGGGGCCGCCGCGCACCGGCGCGTGCGTCCGCGGGCCGCCGCCCGTGGCCTTGATGGGGCGTGCCCCGGTGCGCGGGCGGGTAGGCCCGAGGCGTTTCCCCCGTGCACTTGCGCGGCCGGGGGACAATGGACGATGGTCCGCCGCGAGGACGGGGCCATCGAACCGTACGAGGAGGAGAAGACATGGCGGAGCCCACGCCGCATCGCAACGAACCGCGGCTACGCCCCGCGCCCCTGCTCTTCGAGCCCGCTCAGGCGGCCGCGGACCCGGAGCGTTTCTTCGACCTGGAATCCATCGACGACCCCCGGGCGCTGCTCGCCCGTGCCACGGAGCTGACGCTCGCGTTCCGGGCCGCGACCGACCGTGCCGTGGAGTTCCAGGCCATCGCCGCGGCCCAGCTCGCCGACCCGCGCCGCTTCGACCGGCTCACCACGGCCGCCATCGCGGAGCGCGCGGAGTGGACCGAGGACTACGCGACGCGGATGGTCGAGTACGGGCGCGACCTGCTGCGGGGCGCCGAGGGGACCGGCGGCGGCCACGGGCACGGAGTCGGCGACCCCGTCTGATCCGGGGCGGGCCGGGCACGCCCGGCCGAGACGGGGGGCACGGGACTCATGGCTCGGGGGGCCCAGGGCGGCGGGGACTCAGGGCTCCGGGGACTCAGGGGGCACCGGTGGCACGATCGTCCGGCACGGGCCGTCGGCGCGGGGCAAAGTACCCGGCGGCCCCGACACCTGTCCCGGTTTCGTGCAACTCACCGGGACCGGACGCTCACTCGGGGTAGACATGGACCCCATGAGCGGCATCAGCGGTACGCGCAGACCCCCGGGCCCGCCCGTCCCGGACTCCGGCGGCGGACCCGGCCCCGGCGTGCTCGGGGCACACGGGCACTCGCCCGAGCGGTGCGAGCGGTTCGACGCGGCGGGCGTCACCCCCGCGGGCGTCACCCCGGCGGGCGTCACCCCGGCGGGCGTCACCTCGGCGGGAGCCGCCTGGCTGTCCTCCGCGGAGACGTATCCGCGCAGCACGCTCGCGCTCTGGCAGGACCGGCCCGCCGCCCCGCTCGTCCTGCCCTGCGGCACCGCCTTCGACGTGCTCAGCGCCCCGGCGGTCTTCGGCCGGCGGATGCTCGACCGGCTGTGGGAAGAGGGCCCCGGCTCGGGTCCCGTGGCGACGCACCGCGGGCGGATGCTGCTGTTCGCCGCGCCCGGCACGGCGCAGCGGCTGCCGGCGCTGCTGCGGTGGGAGGAGGGCGACTCGGGCGGCTCCGGGACCGCCGGCCGCGGAGGCGACGGCGCCGTACCACCACTGCTCTGCCACGGCCGCGGCGACGCGGTCACCGTCCCCGCCCTGAACCCGGTCCTGGGGCCCGGACCTGGGTGCGCCGGAGCCGCCCCGGCGCACCCCGGATCCGGTGGCACGGGGTCCGAGTCCCGCAGGGAATCCCGCTGGCTCGTCGCCCCGGACACCCGGCAGCCGTGGCTGCCCGGAGCGGAGACGATGATGTGGGCGGCGGTGCGTGCGAGCTGCGACGCGGCCTCCGCCACGGTGCGGATATCGATTTTTCCTCCCGCCGATCAGGATGCTAAGGTCTACGACGTCAGCAGGCGCCGCTAGCTCAGTTGGTTAGAGCAGCTGACTCTTAATCAGCGGGTCCGGGGTTCGAGTCCCTGGCGGCGCACGTTGTCGTTGGCGAGGCAGGTTCGTGGAAACACGAGCGTGCCTCGCCAACGTTGTTCTGCACGGTGTCTCCGCCCCCTTCTTTCCCCTCGCGGAGCGGGGTCGGCCACTCGCGTCAGTCGAGGGAGACCGCGTCAGTCGAGGGAGACCGTCACCGTCCACGCCCCCGAGGCCGTCCGGTCCTCGACCGTGATCCGTACGTCCTCGCCGGGCACCGTGAAGGTCTCGCCGAGCGCCACCGGGGCGTCGGCGAGCGGCGGATAGACCGAGTCCTGCCAGCAGGCCTCGGTACGGGGGTGCGCGTCGATCACCTCGACGGGCCCACCGCCGGACGCCGCCCCGCTGCGCACCCGGTAGACGAGGATCCCCCGCGTACAGGTGGAGCTGTCGTTGCCGACCGCGTCGCGGGCCTCGAGGGCGAGCGCGCTGCCGATCCCGGTACGGATCACGGCGAGCTTGGTCCCCCGCCCTGTTCCGAACGTCTGTGCCCTCGCGCCTGCCGACGGTGCGCCCTGTGCGGCACCCCCAAAACGCCCGGCGCCCGGCTCCCCGGCCGGGTCCGGCCCGGTCGCCGCCGCGCCCTCGGCCATCGGGGCGTCCGGTCCCGCGCCCGCCGCGCCCCCGGAGTCCGGCCCCTCCGACGCCCGCACGGAGACGGCTGACCCGGGAACCGGTCCGCCGGGCCCCGCGCCCGCCGGCTCGGAGCCCTCCGTTCCGGGCGCCCCGGGCCCCGATGCCGGCACCTCGGCGTCCGAGACCGGCCCTCCGTAATTCCCCGAGGCCCGCGCCCCCGGCCCCGCTACCGGCTCCGCGACCGGCTCCGAAGGCGTCGCCGCCCCGGCCCCCTCCCCCGCCACCCCGTCCGACGCCTGCACCACACCCTCGCCCTCCGCCGGCCCCGCCCCCAGTGGCTCCAGGGTCAGCCGGGTGCTGCCCGGCCTCTGGACGCAGACCACCTGGCGGGGGTCGAGCCACCCCAGCTTCCACTTGTGCCAGCCGAACAGATCCGGGGCCAGCCCGAACTGGCTGCCCATGAGGTCCCAGTCGCCGACGAAGGTGTCCCAGTCGCCCTTGCCGTCGGAGGGACGGTGGTAGAGATCGGGCAGGTCGAAGGCATGGCCGGTCTCGTGGGCGAGGACGAGGCGGTCCGGTGGGTGCTTCTCGAAGACGGTGACCACCCGCCGGATGCTCTTGCCGTCGGCGTGCAGCGGGGTGTCGAGGTTGACGACCTTCGTCGCGTCCGAGTCGACACCGGGGGCGTCCGGGTCGGCCACGAAGTAGACGACGTCGTACCGCGAGAAGTCGACCCGCCGGTCGGCCGCCGTCAGCGCGTCGCGCAGATAGGCGGCGCGGTGCGAGGAGCTCCAGTCACGCCTTATGGCGTACGAGGTGGAGGAGTGCGGCATCCGGATCCACTCCCGCAGCGGGTGGGGGCGCAGCGTGAACCTCCCGTACGAGGCCCGGCTGAAGAAGGTGCTGGTGGCCGGGAAGTGGTCGGCGGCCAGTTCGGCGGGCGTGGTCATCGGCTCGGCGTCCGGAAAGGAGAGGAAGACCATCACCGCGTCGAGGGGGCGGGTGGGGCGCGGGTAGGAGGCGTTCCAGGTGTCGAGGCCCTCGGAGTGATGGGCGGAGGTCCGCTTCAGGGCGCACGGGGACGGGAGGGGTTCGGCGAGCGCCGGTCCCGTCACCAGCGAGGTCGCGGCCAGCGCCGTCATCGACGTGAAGACGGCGGCGGTGCTGCGCAGGCGGGGAGCGCCGTCGAGGCTCAGGCTCCGCAGAGCGCCGCTCGTCAGGCTCCGGAGGGTCCCACGGGTGAGCCCCTTCGGGGAAAGCGGACGCGGCACATCGACCTCCGGACGCGGATTTCGGACACCGCACCCAGCCTGTGTGTGTTTGTCATAGAGCGCCCTGTTTACCTGCACCGGACGAGTGAGGGGGGCGGGCGCCGAGCGCCGACACCCCGTGCGCTCACGGAACGTCACAAGTGATCGACTCGCGCAGAAACCCGCCCAGGAGCGCGCAGAAACGATCGTCCGGAGGTGGCGGCCGCCTCAAGGAGGGCGGACGATCGCTGGAAGGCCCTGCGGACAGCCTCTATGATCGGCACACTTTCCTGCACGGACACGGCATGTACGGCTCTCCTCCACCGGCCGGACATCCGCGGGACCCATACGAAGATCGACTGCACTGTGGAGCGAGCGGTGAACGGAACGTCCGAAGGGCCGGCACCAGCGGCAGACTCCATCCGGTCGGCTGTCACGGAGGGTCACAGAGCTGCGCCGTCCCGTGCGCCCGAACCCCCCGGCAGCGACGGCGCCCACGGCGCGGCCTCCTCCGACGACCTGCACGCCGCCTTCGCCACCGCCCCGCTGGCGATGGCCCTCGTCGACCGGGACGGACTGGTCGTCACGGCCAACGAGGCGATGGGCGCCCTGCTCGGCACCGGCGCGGACGGCCCGGAGGGACGCGTCGCCGCCGATCTGCTGGACCTGGCGTCGGACGCGCGCACCCGGCACGCCTACCGCGAGGTGCTGCACGGGCGACAGGCCCGGCTGCGCTGCACCCGCCGGGTCAAGCACGCCGACGGCCACTCGCTCTGGGTCCAGGTCACCGCCACCCGTCTGCGCCGCCCCGGTGAGCCGTCGGTGCTGCTGTCCGCCGCCGACATCAGCGTCCGGCGTGAACTCCATGCCCGCCTACGGCACTTGCAGATGCACGACCCGGTGACCCGGCTACCCAACCGCACCCTGTTCTTCGAACGCCTCTCGGCCGCCCTGGAGGCCCAGTCGGCGGAGACGGACACGGAGGCGAAGGCGGAAACGGAGGCGAAGGCGTCGGCGTCGGCGTCGGCGTACGAGGAGAGCGGCGCCCGCGCCCCCGGCGGCGTGGGCACCGGCCGGATCGGGCTCTGCTACCTCGACCTGGACGGCTTCAAGGCGGTCAACGACACCCTCGGCCACCGCGTCGGCGACCAGCTCCTCGCGGCCGTGGCCGAACGGCTGACGCGCTGCGCCGACGAGGCCGGTGACACTCACGCCGTCACTCCGCTGGTCGCCCGGCTCGGAGGCGACGAGTTCGCCCTGCTCGTCGAGGACTCCGAGGGCACGGACCAGCTCGCCGAACTGGCCGAGTCCGTGCTCAGGGCCCTGGAGGACCCCTTCGACCTGTCGGGACAGCGGCTGTCCGTCTCGGCGTCCATCGGTGTCGTCGAGCGGCGCGCCGCCGGGACCACGGCGACCTGTCTCATGCAGGCCGCGGACACGACCCTGTACTGGGCGAAGGCGGACGGCAAGGGCCGCTGGACGCTCTTCGACCCGGAGCGCAACGCCCACCGCATGACCCGGCAGGCCCTGTCCTCCACCCTCCGCGCCGCCATCGACCGCGGCGAGTTCACCCTGGAGTACCAGCCGCTGGTCGGTATGGAGGACGGCGGTGTGCACGGGGTCGAGGCGCTGGTGCGCTGGAGGCATCCGCGGTTCGGCACGCTGACGCCGAATCGGTTCATCGGACTGGCGGAGGAGGACGGCTCGATCGTCCAGCTCGGCCGCTGGGTGCTGGCCACGGCCTGCCGTCAGGCCCGCCGCTGGCAGCTCGACCACCCGGCCGCGCCGCCGATCTTCGTGAGCGTGAACGTGGCGGTGCGCCAGGTCTGGGACTCCGATCTGGTCGCGGACGTGGCGGAGATCCTGGCCGAGACCGGGCTGCCGCCGGGGCTGCTCCAGCTGGAGCTCACCGAGTCGGCCGTGATGGGCTCGGCGGGCCGCCCGCTCCAGACCCTGCGGGCGCTCAGGGAGATGGGCGTACGCATCGCCATCGACGACTTCGGCACCGGCTACTCGAACCTCGCCTACCTGAGCCGGTTGCCGGTCTCCGCGCTGAAGCTGGACGGTTCCTTCGTCCGCGGCTTCCAGCACGGGCCCGCTGGGACCGCCGTACCCGCGAAACCGCCGGCGTCCGGTGCTCCCGGCACCCCCACCGAGGCCCGGTCCGACCCCCGGTCCGGGTCTCCATCCGACCCCGGGACCGACCCCCGGTCCGGGTCTCCATCCGACCCCCGGTCCGAGTCCCGTACCGAACCCGACGAGATGATCGTCGAGGCCATGATCCAGCTCGCCCACCGGCTGGGTCTCACGGTCACCGCCGAGTGCGTGGAGACCGCCGACCAGGCGTACCGGCTGCGCCGCATCGGCTGCGACACCGGTCAGGGCTGGCTGTACTCCCGCCCGGTGGCGCCGGACCGTATCTCCACGCTTCTGGACGCGGCGGCCTGCGGGAGCGCCTGAGACCGAGACCGCGCAACCGGGTCGACCGTCCGCCCGGGCCGGTGGTCAGCTCTGCTCGCGCGGCAGACCGTACGCGTCGGCGACGAGTTCGTACGACCGCAGCCGGATGTCGCCGCTGTGGGCGTTGGCGGTGATCATCAGCTCGTCGGCGCCGGTGCGCTTCTGCAGGTCGTCGAGGCCAGCGCGGACCTCGTCGGCGGTGCCGTGGATGACGTTGGTGTTCCAGGAGTCGACGAACTCGCGCTCCAGCGGACTGAACTCGTACGCCTCCGCCTCCTCCGGTGTGGGGACGAGGCCGGGGCGGCCGGTGCGCAGCCGGACCATGTTCAGGGCGGCGGCCATGACCTGGCGGCGGGCCTCCTTCTCGTCGTCCGTGGCGAGGGCGGAGACGCCGATCAGGGCGTACGGGGCGTCCAGGACCGCGCTCGGCTGGAAGGACTCGCGGTAGAGGTCGAGGGCCGGGACGGTGTTCTGCGCCGAGAAGTGGTGCGCGAAGGCGAAGGGCAGCCCGAGGACGCCGGCCAGGCGGGCGCTGAAGCCGGAGGAGCCCAGCAGCCAGAGGGGCGGCCGGTGCGGGGACTGGACGCCGCCGGGCGAGGTCGCCTGGACCGGGCCGGGGACGGCGTGGATACGGGCGTAGGGGTGGCCGTCCGGGAAGTCGTCGTCCAGGAAGCGGGTCAGCTCGGCAAGCTGCTGGGGGAAGTCGTCGGCGCCCTCGTTCAGCCGGTCGGTGCGGCGCAGGGCGGCGGCCGTGGCGCCGTCGGTGCCGGGGGCGCGGCCCAGGCCCAGGTCGACGCGGCCGGGGGCCATCGCCTCCAGGGTGCCGAACTGCTCGGCGATGACGAGCGGGGCGTGGTTCGGGAGCATCACGCCGCCGGAGCCGAGCCGGATGCGGTCCGTGTGGGCGGCGAGGTGGGCCAGGATCACCGCCGGGGAGGACGAGGCCACGCCGGGCATGGAGTGGTGCTCGGCGACCCAGTAGCGGTGGAAGCCGCGGGACTCCGCGAGGCGGGCGATGTCCACGCTGGTGCGCAGGGCGTCGGTCGCGGTGCGGCCCGCGCCCACGGTCACCAGGTCCAGTACGGACAGGGGGGCCGGGGCGGTGCCCTCTGCCTTGCCTCGGATCTCGCCTGCCGCCACGGTGGTGCCTCCTGTTGCTCGCCTTGATCGCGTCGCGCTCGCGCTCACCTTCACGTTCACGCTCCGGCGACTGGCAACAGGAGACTGTCCCCGCGTATTCCCGGCGGCCCCTCGGCACGGGCCGCCGTCCGGCGCCTCACGACCGGGCCCCGAGCCACCCCTCACGACCCTGACGCCCCACGACGGGGCCCCGAGCCACCCCTCACGACCCTGACGCCTCACACGGCCCCCACCCTCACACCTGGACGATCGGCTCCTTCGTGAAGAGGGCGCCCAGGTCGGGCGCGTTGACCCTGCGGTCGGCGAGGCGCAGTGCCTCCCAGACGCTGACCTGGTTGGCGGTGAGGACCGGCTTGCCCAGGGCCTGCTCCAGGGCCGGGATGTGGGAGACGGTGTGGAGGGCGGTGCCGGGGATCAGGACGGCCTCCGCGTCGGGATGGTCGCCCTCACGGGCGAGCGCGAGCACCTCGGCCTCGCCCCAGGTGCCCGCCTCGGCGGCGGTGACGATGCCCGCGCCGGACACCGAGACCACCTCCAGGCCGGCGTCGGTGAGGAATCCGGCGAAGAGTCCGGCCACGTCGTCCGGGTAGGTCGCGGCGACGGCGACCCGCCGGACGCGCAGCTCGCGGGCGGCGTGCGCGAAGGCGAAGGACGTGGAGGAGGCGGGGAGCCCTGCCGTGCGGGCCAGGGCGCGGACCTGGTCGTGGGCGCCCTCCCAGCCGTACACGAAGCTGCCGCTGGTGCACGCCCACACCACCGCCTCGGCGCCGGAGAGGCGCAGCTCCTCGATACCTGCGGCGAGCCGGGCCGCCGAGCCCATCTCCAGCAGCGCGTCCACGCGGTGGGCGTCCTCGCCGATGTCGGTGTGGACCAGCGGGAGGCGGATGTCGCTGCCCAGGAGCTGTTCCATGCGCGGATAGTCGTCCTCTGCCGAGTGGCCCGGGTAGAGGATTCCGAGTGCGGTCATGCCCAGCCTTCCTGTCACTCCGGAAACGGGGGTGGCTCCAGGACACGGGTTCCCGGAGCACGCCGCCTGAACCGGCGCCGTGCCCGAACCGCGCCGTGCTCGAGTCGTGCCGCGCTCGAGTCGTGCCGCGCCCGAACCGCGCCGTGCCCGAACCGCGCCGGGCCCGTGAGCCTTCAGGCCAGCCCCTCCTGCCCCTGCCCCTCGACGGGGAACGCGGTGTTCGCCGGGAGAACGGGCAGCTGCCGGGCGGACTCGTCCAGCAGCGCCTGGTACGACCCCAC
This sequence comes from Streptomyces sp. NPDC008313, assembly GCF_042956125.1. Classification (NCBI taxonomy): domain Bacteria; kingdom Bacillati; phylum Actinomycetota; class Actinomycetes; order Kitasatosporales; family Streptomycetaceae; genus Streptomyces; species Streptomyces sp. NPDC008313. Next base: position 44,483 of record NZ_JBIBFR010000031.1, on the reverse strand, counting down.
GGCATGGGTACCCAGGTGGCCCGCGTCGACAAAGGTAGGTTGTCGAGATAGATAGGTCGGGTGCGAGCGGCGAGCGTGGTAGGTCCGCGCCCTGTAAGACGGTTCACGAATCAGCATGGGTACCGTCCGGCCGGTCCCCGTGGTCTGTCCCTGTGGCCGGTCGGCCGGACCCGGCGACCAGCACGGACGGCGCTCAGGGCCTGGAAACGATCAGCCCTCAGGAGAGCGGACGCGCATTGCGAAACGATTCCCCCTCAATGTCCAGGAAATCAGAGAAGTCCCGTACGACCCTGCTCGTCCTGGGCACGGAGCCGCGTCCGCGTCTCGGCCGGCTCACCGGGCGGGTGCGGATCGCGTACGCCGACGAGTCCACGCTCGCCGAGCGGCTGCCGTCGGCGGACGTCCTGCTGGTCTGGGACTTCACCTCGCACGCCGTGCGGCACGCCTGGCCCGGCGAGGCGCCCCGGCCGCGCTGGGTGCACACCGCGAGCGCCGGTGTGGACCATCTGATGTGCCCCGAGCTCGCCGCGTCGGACACCGTCGTGACCAACGCGCGCGGGATCTTCGACCAGCCGATCGCCGAGTACGTGGCCGCGCTCGTCCTCGCGATGGCCAAGGACCTGCCGCGCACCTGGGAACTGCAGCGGGAGCGGGAGTGGCGGCACCGGGAGTCGCAGCGGGTGGCGGGCACGCGCGCGTGCGTGGTGGGTTCCGGGCCGATCGGGCGGGCGATCCAGCGGACCCTGAAGGCGCTCGGCGTCACGACGGCCCTGGTGGGCCGCACCTCCCGCGCCGGCGTGCACGGCCCGGAGGACCTGGACCGCCTGATGGCGCGCGCCGACTGGGTGGTGTGCGCGGCGCCGCTCACCCCGGACACGTACGGGATGTTCGACGCGCGGCGCTTCGGGACGATGCAGCCGTCGGCGCGCTTCCTGAACGTCGGGCGGGGGCAGCTCGTCGTGGAGGACGCGCTCGCCGAGGCGCTGCGCAAGCGGTGGATCGCGGGCGCGGCGCTGGACGTCTTCGCGGACGAACCCCTGGGACCGGACAGCCCGTTGTGGGAGGTGCCGGGGCTGATCGTGTCGCCGCACATGAGCGGGGACACGGTGGGCTGGCGCGACGAACTGGGCGCGCAGTTCGTCGAGTTGTACGAGGCGTGGGAGGCGGGCGAGCCCCTGCGGAACGTGGTCGACAAGGAACGCGGATACGTCCCCGGTCACTGACCGGGGACGTACACGGCACGGCGCGACACGCGCTGCAGGGCACGCAAGGACACGCCGGGACACGACACGGAGCCGACACCACCGACGACCGCCACGACCGACGACCGCCCCGACCGACTCCCTGGAGGCGACGGATGACCGACCCCACGGACCACACCACTCCCACGGATCTCACCGCTCTCACGGCGGTGCGGCTCGTCGCCGGCTATCGCAAGGGCGAGATCAGTCCCGTCGATGTGACGCGGGCGGTCCTGGAGCAGGCCGAGCGGGTCCAGCCGGCGGTGAACGCGTTCGTCCGGATCGAGGCGGGGGACGCCCTGAGGCGTGCGCGGGAGTCGGCGGAGCGCTGGCGGCGCGGGGAACCGGCGGGGCTGGTGGACGGTGTGCCGGTCACGGTGAAGGACATCCTGCTGCTGCGCGGCGGCCCGACCCTGCGCGGGTCGAGGACCGTCGACCCGGCGGCGGGCCGGTGGGACGAGGACGCCCCCGTCCGTGGCCAGGCTGCGGGGAAACGGGGCGGTGTTCGTCGGCCGGACTGGACCGCATGGAGGAGGCCACTCTTGACCCGGTTACATCCCGCGACCTCATCCAGCGCATCGCTCGTGACACCTGAAGGCCGAGACATGCCCGAGCTGACCTGGCAGTCGGAGCACTGATAGCAACCCTGAGATTGGCAGATCCGGGCCACCACAGATAGCCGAACACCAAGGCTTCCAACCTCTTCAAGTGACCCAAAACTGCCGATTCCCTAGCGAAACACGCTCCACGCACCGAAGGCCATACCGAACCACAGGCCAGTGGACTCCCCCTACTTCTTTGCGACCACACCAATGCCACCCATCGCAAGGGAGAACATACGCACCAGCGCCTTCCGCACCTCAGGGTCTCGATCGATCCGCTGCAACGACTGGTACCTCGCGGGTTCAAGATCGATCGTGGTCACGCCGCCAGAACCCCCGCCATCCACGGCCGAGAACAGGAGAAGGCACCGATAGGCCCGCACAACTCCACCCCACTCTTCACGCATCAGCGACTGCAGGACAGCGTCTTCCTCCGCGACCTGGCTGCGGAGCGCATGCGCCGAGCTCCACCGAGTCCCCCAGTCTCGCTCTTCCGCCTCAAACTGGATCTCGAGCAACGCGTCAAAACTAATCCGGCACACTCGAAAGTCGGGATCGGTCTCACTTATCGCGGACATGAGAAGTTCTGCCTTCAACTCGATCCATCAACGGCGAATCTGCATTCAACGCACCCGCTCTGCACTCCCCATTGAAAATCATGCTCAGCGACCGCGGCTTTACCCGCCAGCACACGGTACGTGTGCAGGCCAGGCCGCTCCTACCTGCAAGTCTGCCGGTCAGCGGGAGATTCGATAGCCGCCGGATGTTCGTGCTCGTGCGCTGGACACACCCCTGGAGTCTGCTGGTGTTGCCCGTCACTACTGCCGTCAGCGGTCTGCACCGCCTGGGGAATTCCAGGAATTCCGAACGCGTGTCAAGCGGCTTCGTCATGCGGGGTGAGGCTGATGGTCAGGTCGGCGCCGAGAGCACGCGCCAGGCGGCGCAGGAGGGGAAGCGTGGGCACGGTCCCACCGCCTTCGAAGCGGGAGATCTGCGGCTGCTTCATCCCGCACCGCTCGGCCAGCTCGGCCTGGGACAGCCCGAGCTCGATGCGCCGGTCGTGGACGAGTTGCCCGAGCTCACGTCCGAGCGCGGAAGGCGGGTCCTGCATGGTTCCTCCCCGCCTCAGGCCGCTGGGGCGACGATGGTGACGGTGGGCTCGTCTCCGCCGGCGAGGTGCACGTCCACCGTGAGGTCCAGTGCGCGGGCCAGGCGCATGATGACCGCGATGGGCGGCAGCTCGGTGGCCGTCTCGATGCCTTCGATGTCATCGACGTCGACGTGCATGCGCTCGGCGAGTCGGCCTCGCTCAGGCCCAGCTGCTTACGCCGGTTGTAGACGGCCTTGCCCAACGTCATGGCGAGACCGGCCTCTTCGTAGACACGGTCGTACTCGGGGTCAGCGTCCAGGCGCTCGCCCAGCAGCCGGCGGTGGCGACGGGTCCTCCATTCGCTGTGGTTCATCGGTGCTCCTTCAGGTTGCGGCTGTAGAGGTCATGCTCGGCGGCGGCCTCATGCACTGCCTCGCACAATCGCTGTGCGGCGTGGGCGCGGTCCACTTCGGCCTGCTCGCGCATCTTGGTCTTGCGGAACACGGTGAGCAGCACGACACGTCGGCCGGGCGCCAGCCAGTAGGTGATCCGCTGCTCGCGGAGCTTGCCGCCGAGGTGGCGGGAGTGCGCTTCGTCGAGCGTGGTGGGCTGCTCGGCGAGCAGGTCGGCAACGCGTTCGACCTGCTTGTAGTGATGGGCGGAAATGTTCTCCAGCCACAGCCGCACCTCCGGCTCGATCTCGATCGAGTACCGCCCGCTGTCCATAGCACCGATGATATATGGCACGGGGTGCGAGAGCGCGACTTCGTAGATCAGGTCGTGTGCCGTCGCCGCGATCGCAGCTCCTCCAGGTCGCACACCCCCGTACTCCCCCCTTCGTCCTGACGCCACGGCTCAGCCCGCAAACCAGCGGGGCGAGCGGGATAGGCAAGCGTACGGCCGGGCTGGTGCGCCGCCCAGCCCGGCGGCGCGGGGCCGGGGAGGAGGAGTCGGCCCCCGACGGTCGGCCGGGAGCTTCACTCCTCGCCGGAGGCAACGTCGACCACCGCCCTCGGTGAGACCGGCGACAGACATTGAGGAACGGCCCCCTGGCCAGCCCCTGTGCGTACGATCCGGCCATAGGACGGTCGTAGGCGACCACTTGCTGTGCGGAACGCACGTGCTCACACCCACAACTTGCTACCGGCGGTGCCAGGTTGAGCCCTGCTCACGCCGGGGACCGGCAGCCCGCCGACACTCCCGAGCCGAGCGAACGACCCGAACCCGATGCTCGTACAGCCCCGGTGAATGCGCCGGTCACTCGGTCGGTCACCCCACTGATCCGCTGACCAGCACCGTCCGGGCGGGGGCCGCCGCGTGACCGCCTGCACAGAACTCCTCACCGTCCCCCAGGTCATGGCCCGCCACCAGTTCGGTCGCTCCGCCATCTACTGCGCCGCCGGAAAGTGCTGCTCCAAGCGTCTACCGCCCCTGCCCCTCACCCACGTGCACTCCGTCCTCAAGTCCGCCTTGGAGCACGCCGTACGCGAGGAAGAGGTCCCGCGCAACGTCGCCCGCAACGTCCGCACCGGCACCCCACGGCCCCGGCGCTTCGAACCCCTCACAGCCGACGAAGCCCGTCAGCTCCTCACCACAGCCCAAGGCCACCGGCTGCATGCCCTGTTCGAACTCGCCTTGCACACCGGACTCCGCAAGGGCGAACTCCTCGGCCTCCACGGGCGAGACCTCGACCTCGACGCAGGCACCGCCGCCATCCGCCGCACACTCCAGCGCACCATTGCCGGCGGTCTCACCACGCTGCCCACCAAGACGCGAGCCTCCGAGCGCCGCATCGTCCTCCCCGCCCGCTGTGTCCAGTCGCTGAAGTTCCACCGTGAGCAGCAGCAGCGCGAGCGGGAGGCCGCAGGCACGGCGTGGCAGGACAGCGGGCACGTGTTCACCACTGCGCAGGGCAGTGCGATCGACCCCACCAACCTCACCCGCGCCTTCCTCACGCTCCTCCGCAGTGCTGGCCTCCGCCGCATCCGCTTTCACGACCTCCGCCACTCGACCGCCACCCTGCTCCTGGAACAGGGCGTCGAACTCGTCGTCATCAAGGAACTCCTCGGCCACGCCCACATCGGCGTCATCGCAACTGTCTACGCCCACGTAAGGCTCCGCCTCCAACGCGACGCCCTGACCGCACTCGGCAACTCCCTCGACCGTCCCTGACCACGGACGGCAACGGCGGCGAACACCCCTGGTGTTCGCCGCCGTTGCCGTCAATTACTGCCGTCAGCACCGATCAATCCCGACAAAACCGGCACTCCGAGAAGTCCGGAGTCACGGAAGTGAAGCTGTCGGCTCGGAACCAAGGACGCTGCGTCACCCCTCTTCAAGCAATTCACCCCTGATTTCACGATGAATGAACACCTGATCGCTAACGCTCGTACGCAGCAGGGACTTCAAGCCCTGAATGCTCTCAACCGGATTGACCGCCCGCGCTACTGGAGTCGCAATCTTTTCGACAAGGCCCATTCGAAGGGAATCCTCACCACGCGCCTCCGCTGCTTGTCCAGATAGGAGGTCGAGATCTTCGCGAGAAATGGAGCTGATTGCGTCCGCCCTGAACCTGACGAGACATTTCGCCTCCGGGAGCCACCCCGCCTTAACATTGACCGCTGGCGCGAATCCGACGTTTACGTAGCACGACTCATCCCAGCTGGACTCCTGGACGGCAACTACACAGTAGAGATCGCCAGAAACTCTGTACCAGCTCGCCGACTTCTTTCGAAAACCCAGCGGCTTGAAGACCTCATTGAGAGCCTTCAGGAGAATCGAGTTAACCATCAGCCGAACCTCTTATACGTGTCGAGATGGCCAGTCCAGCTCTGACCGGTCATATCCTCCAACTCGGCGACGTACTTCTGCAACTGTCGCCGTCCCGTCGCCTGACTGCTCGCCGCATCCGACTTCAACTCACGCACGACACGGTTCTTCCAGTCGACCGCATCAGGCCGGAGCCCGCTCGGAAGCCTGACTTCGAAGTCGTACCCAGCCCCCAGGGCATTCTTGTAGTTCAAGTGTGTCTGACGGCCACGGGCCGCGTCCGCATTCTCCCCAGAGGTGAACTGCCCCTTCTCGTTACGGGCAACGCCACATCCATTGCTGTTGTGAACGAGCACCGGCGTTTCGCCCGCCAGCACATAGTACGTGTGCAGGCCCTCGACCGTCAGGTTGTAGGTGCGGGCGTGCTTGGTGAAGCCCTTGTTGCCTACGACGATGACCGTGCTGCCATCGTCGCTGCGGAGGGTCATGCCAGGTGTGAGGGCGCTGGCCTCTACCCACTTCTTCTCGGACGGTGACCAGAACGGGTGTTCACGCGTCGCGGTGAGGTGATCTATGCCGTCCTTGGTGGCAATGGAGAGCCTGTTGAAGTACTTGTCTCCATCCGTCCGTATAAGACGGGTCACCTTTTTAAGAACTGTCTTACCAGTTTCGGGATCGGTAGCGAGAACCTTGTCTCCTACCCTGACGTCCTCAATATTCTTGGTCTTGCCGTCCGCCATCAGGACGTCGGTGCCGGCGAGGAAGCACTTACAGTGCTTGAACGCCTTCTGCACCCATTTTTCAATGGCTTCGGCTCCCTTCCTCTTCACCGAGTCAGGGACAAACTTCAGGACCTTGGCCCAGGGAAGATCCATTGCGGACTCGAAGCAGCTTGACGCGCCGCCGCCGGACATGCAGTCCCACCAATTGGTGGGGTCAGGCACTGCCAATGAGTAGAGAGTCTTGGCGACTGTCTTTTGAGGTCCCAGGTTGTATGGCTTGTGCACGACTTTCTGACCATAAGGCGACGACACGTCGTCACCCCTGACGATGACGCTGTGCAGATCGCCTGAACCGTCATAGACGTAGTGATAGTTCCTGGCGCGGTAAGTCCATGTCCCGTCCCGGTTATGCCTCAACCTGTCCCGGTAGGTGTCGCCGTCATCGTCGCAGCCTCTTTCGCACGCAGTGACTGGCCTGAGGCCGTCCGGGTCGCTGAGGGTGACCGGATTGTTGTCGGAGTAGGCGTAGCCGTTGAGGCCCTGCGGGTTGGCGGGGTCAAGGATCGGGTCGACGCTGACGAAGCGGCCGGTGGCCGGGTCGTATTCGCGGGCGCCCAGGTGAACGAGGCCGGTCGTCTTCAGGTCGTCGGTGCCGCCGACGAAGCTCTTCGTGCCGGGCCAGCCGCTCGGCTCCGCGCCCCTTGTGCCACCGAAGGGCAGCGTGCGGCGCTGGGTGAGCTTCTGGGTGCCGGCGTCGACGGCAAGCTGGGCGGTTCCGTGATGGTCGGCGAGGGTGAAGGAGACCTTGCCGTCGTCCTGCTGGACGGCCTGATGCCCGCCTCCGATGTCGAAGTACCGGGTGGCCCTGGGGGCGCTGGAACCCTTGGCGAGGGTGATCTCGGTCGCGCCGAGGTCGACGGTCGTCTCGGTGGGGGTTCGGCTGATCAGGCGGTTACCGTCGGCGTCATACACGTACTCGGTCGTGCGGCTGCCTTCGGTCACCTTGGCCAGGTGACCTTCGGCGTCCCATGCCAGGGCCTGGTCGGTGGCCCCACGCGTGCGAGCGGTGGTGTTGCCGGTCGCGTCGTATGCGTAGTCGTCCTTCGCGATGCCTGAGGGGCCGGAGGTCGTCACCGACGACACGCCGTGCGGGTGCGCTGCGTCCGGAGCGGGGTAGGCGTAGGTCCTCTTGGTGTTCTTCGCCGAGTCGCCCGCAGGATCGTGGATCGTCTCCGTCTTGCGGTTGCCCACCAGGTCGTAGGTGTACGACTGCCAGTACGGTGCCGGACCGCCCAGCACGCTGCCACTCGGCGCGCTCGCGCAGTCGGTGGTGCTCTGGGTCCAGACCTCGGTCAGACGGCCCAGGTAGTCGTGGGTGTAGCACTGGTTGTCGGTGCCGTCGCGGGAGACGTCCGACACGGACAGGACGTTGCCTGCCTCGTCGTAGTGGTAGGTGCTGTTCTGGTCGACGCCGGCCACGTCTTCGCGGTCCACACGGGACGTGGCCAGGCGCTGAGTGCCCCACTCATAGGTGTTGGTCGCCCAGGTCTTCTTGCCGTCGTCGTTCGACAGCTCGTACTGCAGAGGCTTACCGGTGAGGCTGTAGCTGGTGGTGGCTTTGAGCCCCTGGCCGCCGCTTATCGCGACGGGGCGCAAGGTGGCGTCCTCGTAGGTATAGACCGCTGTCTCCGCGGACAGGGATCCGGCCTTGGGATAGCCGACACCCTGAACTGTGCCCGACGCGTTGTACGTGGTGCCAGACAGGTAAGTGCCGGCCAGAGCGCCCTCGGAGGAGGGGATGGTGATGGATGTGCGCAGCGGCCGGTACCGACGGTCGTAGGCGACCACCTTGGTCGTGTAGGCGTTTCCGTTGTCGTAACGGACAGACTCGGCGAGCTGGCCCTTGGCGCCGCTGATGGTGTCGTACACCCACCGGGCGCGTAGCGTGCCGTCGGAGGACTTCTCTCTCACCTCCGTCTTGCGACCGAGGCCGTCGTAGCCGTACCACAAGGCGGGCGTGTCGGAGCGGGCGTCGTCGGTGGTGGTCAGCAGGCCTCGGTCGTCGTAGCCGCTGAGGGTGGTGCCCTTGTCCGGGTCGGTGGTCTTGGTCTGCCGGCCGAGGAGGTCGTAGGTGTACGTCCAGGTGCTGCCCGCCGGGTCTGTGAGCTTCTTCAGCTCACCGCGCGGGGTGTAGGCGTAAGCCGTGGTGTCATAGGCCGCACCCGCGTTACGTGCGTGGAGCTGGCGCAACTCTGTGGTCTGGCCCTGTGCGTCGACCACCGTGGTGGTGGCGGTGCCGCCGGCGGGCGGGATGACGGTCGTACGGTCGCCGCCGTAGATGGTTGTGGTGGTGGACAGGACCTTGCCGCCGTCGCCGTTGCCGGCGATCTGCTTGGCCTCGGTCTTCCTGCCGAGGCCGTCGTACGTATAGCGGTTCTGGGTCTCGACGCTCAAGGCGTCTTCGGGCTTGAAGAGGGTGGTGGCCGGAGCGCCGCTCGCGTAGTAGGTCGCGAACTCCTTGGCGACCAGGCCGCGTGCGTCGTAGAAGGTGTCGCTCAGCAGACGTCCACCGTCCGGGCCGGGGCCCTGTGTCTGGCGCGGACGCAGAAGGCCGTCGTAAAGGATGTAGGAGACACGCTGCGCGCCGTTGTTGCCGATGGTTTTGGTTCCGACGGCGACCGGATCGTGATCGTTGACCGTGTAGGTGAACTCGTAGGTGGGTGTCTGACCGGTCAGGCGGTCGGCCAGCCACACCTTCGAGTTTCGGCCCAACGCGTCGTAGGCGAGCTGGGTGACCTTGCCGTTGGTGTCGGTGATCGTCAGGGGCTGGCCGCGCAGGCTGTCATGGGTCGTGGTCGTTGTTTGCGCTGTAGCCGCGTCACCGTCCTTGGCCGGAGGAGTGGTGACCGTGACCTTGGCCGGGAAGCCCGTGGCAGGCTCCGGGGCTGTCGTGGTGGTGCGGCCGTCGCCGCGCTCCGTCCTCGTGACCGTGCCGTCCGCGGTCACGGAGACGTCAGCGGTCAGGTCGGTGCTGGTCCTCTGGCGCCCGTAGGAGTCGTATGTGATTCCCGACTCGAGGTACTGGGCGGTCGTGCCGCTGTACCGCTTGAGCGTCGCGGTGGCTGTCTGGTCTCCCTCCGTGGGCGCTGCGCCATAGGCACCGCTGTCGTAGGCCGTACGTACGTCGGAGATCACGTCGTCGGGCCTGCTGACGGCGTCGGAGCATGACCCCGAGACCGTCTCGGTCCTCGACAGGAGAGGGAGGATGGTCGCATTGGTGGCGTAGGTGAACCGGCTGCACTTGTTGTCGGCCGATGTGCCGCTGTCACCGAAGTCGTCGGTCTCTGTGACGCGTCCCGCGACGGTGTCGTACTTCGTGGCCTTGGAGGTGACGCGCCAGGAGGTACCGGCGCCGTCGTCCAGGGATGTCCAGGTCTTGGTGTGGGACGTCCCGGTGAAGTTGGCGGTGATGGTGCCCCAGTCCCGGACCTTCTTCGCCGTCTCATGGTGCCAGGGGCGGTCGACGGACTTGGTCAGGACCTTGCCGTCGGGTCCTGAGTAGGCGGTCGTCCGGTACGCGAAACCGGCTGCCGACTCGTGGTCGGTGATCGGGTCGCCCTCGCCGTCGTCCAGGGTGACGACGACGGACTTGGTGCCACCGCCGGCATCCTTTCGATCGCCGTCCATACCGCGCAGGAAGTACGTGTCCTCCTGCGACTTCATGGCGGCGGCCCCGCCCTGACCCCCTTCCCTGACCCGGACGTGACCGTAGCCGCGCCACTGGGACCAGGTCTTGAACTTCTCCTTGGTCAGACCGTTGTCGTCGTCATAGTGCCAGGCGGCACCGCCGAGATAGTCGTAGGCGGTTACCTGGTCGGGGGACCCGCCCGTGCGGTCGCTGGCCGTCACCGACGTGACCACGTACTTGTTGAACCATTGCCGCTCAGGGTCGTCCGACGAGCTGCCTCCGATGTACTGCGGGAAGCAACGGGTCGTGTTGGTCTCGGGAGTCGGCAGCGTCCCCCAGTCGCATGCGGGTGCGGAGTAGTTCACGTCGATCTGGCCGCCGGACTCGTCGGAGACCGTGGACAGGCGGGCCTTGATGAAGGGCGGATAGCCGTCGCCGGTCTTGTCCAACCGGTTGGCCAGTTGCGTGTAGGCGAAGGTGGTTTTCGGCAGGGTGACCGCCGGCTCGGCCGTGTGCCCGGTGTGCTGGACCGAGTCGAGCAGCAGCTGGTAGTCGGTGTCCGCCATACCCCAGCGGTGGGTCAGATTCCAGGAGTCGACGTCACGGTACGTGGTTCCGTCGTACACCTGCGTGGTGACGCTTGTGAGTCGCTTCCGGGTGAAGAAGGCGGGGGACAGCCGGCCCTCGTCGCAGTCCTCACTCGTGTCGCAGTTCAAGTCCCAGGGGGTGTCGTACCAGTAGGCGGCGTCGGTGCCGATGTCCGAGCAGGTGGTGCTGGAGTCGGGCAGGCAGCGTTCGCTGTTGCTGAAGTCGACCTTCGCCAGTGCCTTGGTCCCGTACATGGCGGAAGACTTCAGCCCGTACTCGATGCGGTCGAGGGTGCCGCCACGCACGTAACGGGTGTTGTCCTTGGCCTTGAGGTTGCGACCGTAGGAGTTGGTCTCCTGGTTGTAGTAGTAGGCCAAGGCGTTGCCGTGCGCGTCGACCGCGTAGTCGAGGTTCCATCGCCAGGCCTGCTTGCACCAGGAGTCGGCGAAAGTGGAAGCGTGGCAGTCCTCGCCGGTGTCGTCGCCGAAGACGGGAACCGTCCAGGTGGAGTCCGTGGTCTCCTTGCCGTCCGCCCAGCCGGGCAGGCGGTGGTAACCGAAGTAGTAACGGGCGCCGTCGGGCGCGGTCAGCCGCCAGTACTCGCCGTCGTTGTCACCGTTGCCGCGATTGCTCGAGGTCAGGCGGTCGATCTTGGTTCCGTCGTCGTCCTTCAGCCTCCAGGAGTCGTCACCGTCGGGGACGAGCTCTCCGCCCTTGCCGTTGAACGTGATGAAGGCGTTGTCGTAGCCCCAGCACAGGTCGCCCGGCTTGCTGCCGTCGGCGTTCTTGACACCGTCCTCGGCACAGGATTTGTAGCGGCGCTCGATATAGCCCGACCACAGGTCGAAGCCGTCGCCCGCCCAGGATGCCTGGTTGTTGGTGTTGGCCGTACGTCCGTCGACCGATCCTGAGGAATAGGACAGGCCTACCTTCGGGGCCATCCCTCCAGGGACCTCGGGCACCGGCATGTCGTAGGACCAGGCGAAGTCGCCCGTGTTGAGGTTCGTCTTCCACGTCGCAGAAGGGGAGAGAGAAGTCGCCTTGTAGTCGCTCTGGGCGCCTTCTGTGGCGGCCACCGCCGCGAGCACCGTGGCAACGCCGGTGCTCAGACTCACGTTCTTCACGGTCAGGGTCTGCTTGTCCGTGTCATTGACGGTTGCCACTGGCGTGCTGGACCGGCAGGCCGCCTTGTCAGGCGTCGTGAGCGCGCAGGCGGGGAGCCGGACCATGGTGAGGCGGGAGGCGTAGCCACCGCCGTAGGCGTCGGCGAAGCCGGAGTAGTCGAGCCGGGCCCGAACGCGGCCGGGCTCTCCGCCCCTCGCTTCCGTCTTGGGCTTCAGCGTGAACAGCAGGCCGTCGACTCCAGCCTCCTGCGCTGCCTTGTGGCTCAGAAGGCGTGCCTCGACATCCCCGTGAAGGGGCTTACTCTTCGTCTTCCCCTGTGTGTCGAGCGTCAGGGGTAGGCCCTCGGCACGGACAGATGTCGTGCGGCTCTCCGAGTCGGCAGCGGGCATGTGCATCACCGTGCTCGCCGCTTTCGGCCATGCGGTGGCGGGGGCTTCCTTGGGTGTGCGCGGCCCCTTCATCACCTTGCGGGGCTTGACCTTGCCCGTCGTGCCGGGAACCGGACGCTCGGCGCTGGGAAGGGCGGGCCGGCCCGTACCGTCGTCCGCGGCGAGCGCCGGCTGGGCTCCCGCCTGCAGAAGCGTACCGACCATGACCGCGGCCGAGGCCAGTGCGAGGCGTCGCCGGAGGCTCACGAATCGCCTGCTCGATCTGCCGTTCATCGTGTCCTTCGTCCTTCGCTGCGATGCTCCGCGTGCGTGCCGAGCACGCGGTGGGGCGGGAGTGTGGGCAACAGATTTGAAAAGGAGAGCGGTTGGCCCTGCGAACAGAGCCCGCTGGGCTGTTCAGCCGGCGCCGGGCACATCGGTGGGCATACCGGGCCATCCGATGGCCAGCGTCTCGATCTGGGTGTCAGTCAGCGCGCCTTGGAAGGTCCAAACGTCGGAGACGGCGCCCGGCCAGTACTCACCCCAGGTGCCGGTCCCGGTCCTGGCCCGGCCGAGTTGCATCGGCTGCGTCGACTTGAAGGCGAGTACGTCGTCCGCCCACGAGAGTTTGTCCGTGCAGGCCGTATCGTCTGCAGCGCCGTCACCGTCGTCATCCGCGCAGGCGACTTGCTCCAGCTCACCGTTCACGTACAGCGAGAGCTGTTTGGCGAAGCCGTCGTAGACAACTGCCAGGTGTGTCCAGTCGGTGGGACCGGAGAACCACCCGTTGTCGACGTGGGAGACGGCGCTTGAAGTGCTGTCCTCGGCGGCCATGGCTATCCGCCAACGGCCTGGATCCGTGTCCGGCGTCGCACTGGGCTCGTAGCGGACCGTGAAGGCGTTCTGCGCAGTGCCAGGTGCACTGAGCAGGGCCACCCCACTCCGTGGGACGGCCGCGGCCTGCGCCCATGCGGAGACGGTGAAGCTGGTGCTGGTGTCCAGCGGAGCAGCCGACGTCACCGCGTAGTCGTCGACGCCGTCGAGCGTCACGCCGCCGTCCACCCAGCCGGAGCCGATCTCCGCACCGTTGTTGAGTGTCATGTTGTTGCCCGACGCGGAAGCGTCCGGCGTCACCGGCGGAGTCCCCGAGGCCGTCTCGAACTTCCACCGTCCCTTGACCAACGGTCGTTGGCGGAAGATCTGCTGGACTTCCTCGGCCGACACCGGTCGGTCCAGGAGACGTACGTCGTCGATCTTTCCGGGGAAGTAGCTGCCCATGGCGCCGCTGTAGTTGCCGGCTCCGATGTACATCGACTGATCGGCGTAGAACGCACCGGCCAGCCTGGTAGTTCCGGCCTTGGCGCCGTTGACGTACAGGGTGAGGGTGTCGGCCACGGTGTCATGCACCCCCACCAGATGCACCCACTCGCCCGCACGAGCGCTCGTGCCGTCGGCCTGCGTGGCCCGTATCGGGGCGGCGTCCACCGCATCGGCGGAGTACTGGTTCACCGCCCACCTGTCGTAGGCGGCCGAGTAGTACAACTCGAAGCCCGGCCGGTCCTTGCCCGCCTGTGCCGCGATCACGGCGGCAGACGTGGGCTTCTTGTCCAGCTTCGCCCAGGCGGAAACGGTGAAACTCCGCGAGGTGTTGACGTGAGGCCCGCTGGTCTGGCCTATCTTCGCGTAGCCGCTGGTGCCGTCGAAGCGAGCGGCCTTGCCCGCCACCCCTTCCACGCCCGTGGTCACCGTGCCGTTGTACTTGGCGGGCAGCACTCCTCCGTGACCGGTGATCTCGGTGGCGTCTACCGCCTCGTCCAGGTCGAAGACGGCCACGGCCGGGCGCCCCGGATCACCGACGCTCTGCCGCGCGTGCAAGGCGTCGACCTCGTGCTGGGCCAGCGGCTTGTCGAAGAGTTGCAGATCGTCGACGGCTCCGGGGAGCAGCGCGATGGGGCTGCCCGTGTAGTTCTTGCCGCCGATCTGCAGGCCGCGCCGGGACTCCCACGGTGCGTCGTAGGAAACCTCGCCCACCAGCTCGCCGTCGACGAACAGTTGCAGCAAATCATTGGTCGACGAGTACGAACCCACCAGATGCGTCCAGACCCCGGTGCTCACTCCCCCGGCCTGGGCGGGCATCGCCCGTGCGATGCCGGCGTCCGCGCTGTCGGCCTTGTACTGGTTGAACGCCCATCGGTCGTACGTCTTGGAGTAATACAGCTCGAAGCCGGGTGCGTTGTTGCCCGGCTGGGTGGCCACCACCGCCGCGTCGTCGGGCATCTTCGTCAGCTTCACCCACGCCGACACCGCGAATCCTCTGCTGGTGTCGACCGCCGGGAGGTCCGTGGAGGCGTACCCGTCCGTGCCGTTGAACTCCACCGCCGTGCCCTGCACCCCTGTCACACCGGGTGTGACGCCTCCGGTCATGGACAACGTGCGTGGTGGAGTCGAGCCCTTTGCCTCACTCGCACCGGCGGCCTCGTTCAGCTGCCACGTCGCCCGCTCGGGTTGGCCCGCCTTCACCCGGTACTGGTATGTGCGTATCTCACTGTTGTTGCCGGCCGAGTCGAATGCCTGGGCGGTGAAGAAATTCACCCCGGACCTGGCCGGCAGCACCTTGGCGATCTGAGCCGCTCCACCCGACGTCGTGATCTTGTTCTTGGAGCTGGGATCACCGTTGACGCCGTACCAGTACGTGATCACATCGGTGTCGGCCGCCTTCATCTGGAACGACCCGTACCGGCCCACTCCGTCGAACCAAGGGTCGTTCGGGTCGCTGGGATCGGAGGCGGGATAGTCGCCCGAAGTGACCGCGGGCGCTTTGGGCACCTTGGTGTCGTAGACGAAGTAGCAAGCGGTCGGATCACCGGCGTACGACCACGGCGAGTACTGCACCCCGTCATAGGCGCGCACGTACCAGTTCACCTGTTTGTCCGGAGGGATGGACGACGGCAGGCTGATCGCGAACGTGGACCCAGACTTCTTGAACGTGGTCCGCGACGGGCTCCACGAGCCACCGTCCCACTTGGCCTGGAACTGAACGGAGAGGCTGTCACCGTCCGGGTCCGTGATGTCGTTCGCGTAGATCTTCCCCAGCGTTCGGACGTGGGCCGTGCCGGAGGACTTCTTGCAGGTGCCGCCGTACTCCATGGTCAGCTGCGACATCTTGGCCTGAGCAGGCGGCCGGTTGTACTGGACCCGCAGGAACGCGTCGTCCGAGAACCGTTTCCAGCCGTACGCGTCCGACTCGTTGGAGGCCCGCAGGCCGAACGTCATCGTCGACCACTTCTTGTCCGCGGCCTGCTGCACTGCCGATCTCACATCGAATTCGGCGTCCTTGGCGGCGCAACCGTCGTAGCCGTGTGCGAACGAATCCGTCGTCAGGTGGTCGATCCAGAAATCCGACGACTTCTGAGTGTTCCAGGTCGTCGACGAGGAGATGCCCTTCGTACGCCACAGTTGCACGCCTCGCGCGCTGCACGACGCGGACCATGTGTTGCGGACCACGAACTCCGCCGACATCACATGCTTACCCGCGAACTTCGAGACCGAGATCCGGTAGAAGAGACGCTTGGTGTCGTAGGGCTTGCAGTAGTACCAGCCGCAGTAGCCCATGCCCGCGTCGGAATCGCCGTTGAACTTCCACTGCGGCGAAGAGGCCCAGTATTCCGACGCCATCTCCACGCCGTTGCCTGCGGCGAGTGCCACTGAGGGTCGATGAACACCGGGTAGACGGTGTTCTGTCCCTTCAGGAGGTCGGCGTCGGGCCTCAGCACCAACTCGTCCTGCCCGGACGGTAGCTCGACAGCGACCGGAGCCCGATTGCCCGACTCCGCAAGGCTCGGTTCGCCTTCCGCACCCGCGACTCGGGCTCCAGCTCCAACTCCAGTGACGGATTGCGAAGGCGTCGGCTGCTGTGTCTCGGGACTCGAGTCCCACATCATCGGCTGCTGCGCCTCGAACACGGTGCCGTCGGCACCTGTGTCGACCGCCTCAAGGCCGCCTGATGACGTTTCCTCGACCTTCATGCCCTCGGCGTCCAGCCGCAGGCGTAGTTCTGCCAGTTCCTTGCCGGCGGCGGCTTCAGCGGTTTTCACCACCAACAACTGCGTGAACCCGTCCTCCTGAGCGCCCAACCTCAGGTCGACTCCGGGCAGGACGTCCGGGTACGTCGCTGTGTCGCCGGTCAGTTCAGGAGTCGGTAACCGGCCTGGCCAACCGAGTTCCAGCACCCGTCCGGCCTTGGCCATACGCACCATGGGGGCCTCTCCGCCACCCGAGAATTCCAGCCCGACGGTCGTGGCCTTCGGTGCCACCATGCCGTCCTCGGACTTGGCGAGATCTGTGTCGATGGCCTTCCATGCGCCGTCGACGCGGGCCCGCACCGGGCGCAGATACTCGCGTGCCTCCAGGTTGCCGTCCGCTGTCGCGAAGACATCCGAGGTCTCACTCCGCAAGGAGGTCACCTCAACGGATTCACCCGTGCGCTTGGCTTTGGCGAGCGCCTCGGACTCCGTCACTGTCGAGCTGCCCCCGGGTTTCCCCGCAGCCGATGCTGTACCTGTCGCCGCTTCGCTGCGAACAGCTTCGGTCGCACTCGCAGGGCCAAGCACACATAACGCCACTGCGGCCGACAACGCCGCCGACGCGGCGCACAACCGTCTGCCCCCAGACATGACACACCCTCCCCACAGAGTCTCCCCAGACTCTGCCCGAACGTGATCGATCCTCCACAGATCGTGAACGGGAGAGTAAGACGGTGCTCGGTTGGCGGTCCAGACCACCCGGGTGGACATTGCGCTCCACCCCACCCATAACCACCGTGGCACATCAGGTGACGTGCGTCACAGGCGTGTCTTCGTACCCCCTAACCCCGCCGGAACCGCAGCGTCTCCCCCAGCGCCCCCGCGCGCCACAGGTCGTTGCAGGCCTCGGCCATGGTGTCGAGGCCGTCGACGACCTGGCCCCAGACGATGCCGGGGACCCAGCCGACGTCTCCGTTGAGGAGGAGGTTGTTGCGCTCGTAGAAGAGGGCGAGGTCGACGAGGGTGGTGCCGGGGCGGACCTCGGTGTCGTAGCCGTAGGCCCCGGTGGCCAGTTCCGTTCCCGCGAAGGAGAAATAGCACAGGTCGCCCGGGATGGGCGTTACGGTCGGGTTCTCCAGGGGTGGCTCGGATGCGGCGAACGGGGGGAAGAGGGCGTAGATCTCGTTGCGGGCGTATTTCGCGTGGTAGACGTCGCCGCCGAGGGGCAGCGCGTCCCACACCGCCGCGCAGGTGATCGGGGCCTTGTCGTCGAGCAGCTTCGCCGTGCAGGTGACGCCCCGCTTGACCAGGGACACCTCGATGTAGCGATCAGCCATGCACTCCATGGTCCCGCCGCGGTCAAGAGCGCCTGGGCCGACAGGTCGGGGAGGGGTGGGGAGGAGGGGCGAACGAGGGGCTGAAATTAATCCGAATGATTTGCATCGTCTCGGGTAGCCGCGCGCCCATGGCTCCACCACATGGGAACAACGCAGAGAAACGCCGAATCGGCAGACGGGCGCTGCTCGCGGGTGCCTCGGCGCTCGGTGCCGTGGGAGCGCTGGGCGCGGCCGGGTGCAGCCGGGTGGCCACGGCGTCGGACACCGAGGGCGGTGAACTCCTCGACCGGCTCAGGGCGCAGGGCGTCGCGCGGCTGGGCATAGCCGGCGAGATCCCCTTCGGCTACATCGACAAGGACGGCGAGCTGACCGGTGAGGCGCCGGAGCTCGCGAAGGTCATCTTCAAGCGTCTGGGCGTCGACCGCGTGCAGGCGGTGCCCACAGAGTTCGGTTCCCTGATTCCGGGGCTCAACTCCCAGCAGTTCGACGTCGTCTCCGCCGGGATGTACATCAACCCGGAGCGCTGCGAACAGGTCATCTTCTCCGACCCGGACTACCAGATGCTCGACGCGTTCATCGTGCGCAAGGGCAACCCGAAGAACCTGCGCAACTACGAGGACGTCGTCAAGGCGAAGGCCAAGTTCGCCACGGGCACCGGCTACGCGGAGATCCAGTACGCCGTCGACGCCGGGTACAAGCAGAGCGACATCCTGATCGTGCCGGACCAGGTGGCCGGGCTGAACGCCGTCGAGGCGGGCCGCGCCGACGTCTTCGCGGGGACGGCGCTGACCGCCCGCGAGGTCGTCAAGAAGTCCCGCAAGGCCGAGGCCACCGAGCCGTTCGCGCCGATCGTGGACGGCGAGAAGCACGTGGACGGCGGCGGTTTCGCGTTCCGCCCGAACGAGACGAACCTCCGGGACGGGTTCAACCGCGAGCTGCGGAAGATGAAGGACAGCGGCGAGCTGTTCCGCATCCTGCGGCCGTTCGGCTTCACCGAGAACGAGATGACCGACATGACCGCGAAGGAGCTCTGCCGCGGATGACCTCGGGACTCTGGGAACTCGTACTGAAGGGCATCTGGGTCACCCTCCAGCTGCTGTTCTTCAGCGCGCTGCTCGGCGGCGCGGTCTCCTTCGCCGTGGGTGTGGCGCGTACCTCCCGGCTGTGGATCGTCCGCTTCCTCGCGGGCTTCTACACCGAGGTGTTCCGCGGTACCTCCGCGCTGATCATGATCTTCTGGGTGTACTTCGTGCTGCCCGTGGCCTTCGGCTGGCAGCTCGTCCCGATGTGGGCGGGCACGCTGGCGCTCGGCCTGACGTACGGGGCGTACGGCTCCGAGGTCGTGCGCGGCGCCCTGAACGCGGTGGACCCGGCGCAGCGGGAGGCCGGGGTCGCGCTCAGCTTCACGCCGTGGCAGCGGCTGCGGCTGATCCTGCTGCCGCAGGCGGTGCCGGAGATGATCCCGCCGTTCTCGAACCTGCTGATCGAGCTGCTCAAGGGCACGGCCCTGGTGTCCATCATGGGCATGGGCGACCTGACGTTCAGCGGCAAGCTGGTGCGCCTCGCGCTGCAGGAGAGCGACGAGATCTACACGTACATCCTGCTGATCTACTTCGTGATCGCCTTCCTGCTGACGCGGCTCATGCGCGGCCTGGAGAAGCGGCTCAAGGCAGGGGTCGGCAAGGGCGGCCCCGGTAAGGCGCGGTCCGGCAAGGGCGCCTCGGGCGGTGTCCCCCGGCAGGAGCCGCTGACCGCCGGGAGTACGGGGAGTACGGGAGTCGGCGCGGTGGGCGGAGGTGCCTCATGACGTGGGACTGGGACGCGGTCGGTGACTTCATGCCGCACTTCTGGGACGGCCTGGTGGTCACCCTCCAGGCGCTGGTGCTCGGTTCGCTGATCTCCTTCGCCCTCGGTCTGGTGTGGGCGCTGCTGATGCGCACGCCGACCCGCTGGGTGCGCTGGCCGGTCGGGGTGGTCACGGAGTTCATCCGCAACACCCCGCTGCTGGTGCAGTTGTTCTTCCTCTTCTACGTGCTGCCCGAGTGGGACATCACGTTCTCCGCGCTGACGACCGGTGTCGTCGCGATCGGTCTGCACTACTCGACGTACACGATGCAGGTCTACCGGGCCGGCATCGAGGGCGTGCCCGTCGGCCAGTGGGAAGCGGCCACGGCACTGAACCTGCCCGTGCGGCACACCTGGACCGCGGTGATCCTGCCGCAGGCGATCCGCCGGGTGGTGCCCGCGCTGGGCAACTACGTCATCTCGATGCTCAAGGACACGCCTCTGCTGATGGCGATCACCGTCCTGGAGATGCTCGGGGAGGCGCGGCTGTTCTCGCAGCAGCACTTCCAGTTCACCGAGCCCCTCACGGTCATCGGCGTGGCCTTCATCCTCATTTCCTATCCGGCTTCCCTCCTCATGCGAGCCCTGGAGCGTCGTCTTGTCCGCTGACACCCCTGACACCCCTCTGACGAAGGATCCCGACGCGAACGCCAACCCGAAGGTGGACGGCAGCGAGCTGATCCGCTTCGACAAGGTCACCAAGCGCTTCGGGGACAACACGGTCCTGGACGGGCTCGACTTCTCCGTCGACTCCGGCAAGCACGTGACGCTGATCGGCCCGTCGGGTTCCGGCAAGACGACGATCCTGCGTCTGCTGATGACCCTGGCCAAGCCCGACGAGGGCACGATCAGGGTGGGCGGCGAGTATCTGACCCACGAGGAGCGCAACGGGAAGCTGGTCCCGGCCGGCGAGAAGCACATACGCGAGGTCCGCAAGAACATCGGGATGGTGTTCCAGCAGTTCAACCTCTTCCCGAACATGAAGGTGCTGCGCAACATCACGGAGGCGCCGGTCACCGTCCTCGGGCTGTCGAAGGACGAGGCGGAGCAGCGGGCACGCGAGCTGCTGGAGCTGGTGGGCCTCGCCGACAAGTGCGACGCGTACCCGACACAGCTGTCCGGCGGGCAGCAGCAGCGGGTGGCGATCGCGCGGGCGCTGGCGATGCGTCCGCAGGTCCTGCTCCTCGACGAGGTGACGTCGGCGCTCGACCCCGAGCTGGTCGCCGGGGTGCTGGACGTGCTGCGGGACATCGCGCGCACCACCGACATCACGATGCTGTGTGTGACCCACGAGATGAACTTCGCCCGGGACATCTCGGACCAGGTGCTGATGTTCGACTCGGGCCGCGTCCTGGAGGCGGGCTCCCCCGAGAAGATCTTCAACGAGCCCGAGCACGAGCGGACCCGGGAGTTCCTCAGCGCGGTGCTGTGACCGGGACGGTGGAGGCACCGCAGGAGGCCCGGTGACCGGGTCGGTGGCCGCACCGCGGCAGGCCCGGTGGCCGGACGACCGGCGCTGGTGCGGTGCCGCGGATGACGTACGAGGTCCGGCGCCCGGGTCATGACAGAGGCATATGCCAGGGTGGCGCGTTCCTGCTGAGAGGCGTGGAACGCGCCCCCCGAGTTCACCAACACGCGCTTGTCACAGACCTGTTGAGGTCTATCGTGGAGAGCGCCTTCAGGCAGCGCCGCGTGCGCGCGTCCGCGCGCGTCCCGGCCCGGCCGTGGGCGGCACCTGCGGGCGTACCCGGTGCACCACTGCGAGGTGAGTTGCTGTGAGGCTCGAACCGACCGCGCCGTACCACTCGGCGCAGGACGCCCTGCGCGCCCTGGAGACGGTGGCACGGCACCCCTCGGGCGTGACCGGGGCCGAGCTCACCCGCAGCACCGGCCTGCGGTCCGAGCGGCTGACCCCGCTGTTGCGGATGCTCCGCCGGGAGGGGTACGTCGAGCAGGTCGCCGACGGGGCGTACGTCGCCGGGGCCACCCTCGGCCGGCTCGCCTCGGCGCACGGCCGCGACCAGGCGCTGCGCGAGAAGCTGCAGCACACCCTCGACCGGCTGCGGGACTCGGTGGGCGCCGCGGTCTACCTCAGCCGCTACATCGACGGCGAGGTGCACGTCACCCAGTGCGCCCAGGGCCCTTCGGCTCCCGCGGTCAACGAGTGGGTCGACTTCCGGCACTCCGCGCACGCCAGCGCCGTCGGCAAGAGCCTGCTGGGCCAGCTCGACCTCAACGGCCGCCGCGACCATCTCGCCCGCCACAAGATGGCCCGTCTCACCTCGCGGACGATCACCGACGAGCGGCTGCTGCTGTCCCGGCTCGCCGCCCAGCCGCCCACGGTGCCGGTGCTCGACCTCCAGGAGTACGCGGTCGGCACGGTGTGCGCGGCCGTCCCGGTCACCGCGGGCGCCTCCGTCGGCTGCCTCGCCCTCTCCCTCCCGGTCGAGCACGCGCACCGGCTGCGCCGCGCCGCGGACACCCTGAACCGGGGTGCGGCCCCGGTGCTGCTGTCCCTGGCGATCTGACCGCTCCGGCCACCGGACCGGTGAGCCGGCGATCACCGCGCGTGTCCCCTCGGGTGGTCGGAAGCACCCCCTCGGACCAGGTAGTATTTTCTCTGTCGCCGACCGCGGAAGCGGGAGGCGGGAGTCATGCGCCGCTAGCTCAGTTGGTTAGAGCAGCTGACTCTTAATCAGCGGGTCCGGGGTTCGAGTCCCTGGCGGCGCACAGAAGGAAGGCCTCCGCGCGAGCGGAGGCCTTCCGCGTTTCCGGACCGGGAACGGATCCGGTCACCCCGAGTGGCCGCCGGATGCGATCACCCGGAGTGCCTGGCCGGGGCCGGTCGCCCGGAGCGCCCGCCGGTTCAGGTCACCCGGTCTCAGAACGTGACGTCCGAGCAGGCGTAGAACGCGTTGCCCGTGTCCGCGATCGTCCACACCGCGAGGATGACGTGGTGCCCGCTCTTCCCCGACGGCAGGGTGCCGGAGTGGGAGAGCGTCGCGGGCGGCTGCCCGCGGTAGGGGACGGTCAGGAACGGCGCGGTCTCGAGGTCCGCGCGGGTCAGTGCGTGGTTCTGGTTCCAGCCGTTGCGGGTGATGTAGTACCTGAAGTCGGTCGTGGAGTGCCGTGCGGTGAACTGCCACCGGAAGGTGTAGCTCTGTCCGCCGGTGACGCGGGTCGTGGGCCAGGCGCCGCCCGAGGGTGCGGTGGGACTGTCGAGGGCGCCGAAGTTCCCGTGGTTCGCCGAGCAGATGTGGCCGTCGGCGGGGCCCGCCGCCGGGAAGCCCTTGGGCCCCTCGACGCTCTGCGGCTCCCACTGGATGGCGCCGCAGCCGCTGACCGTGCCGTTGGCACAGAGCTTCTGCCGGCTGACGGGGAGGTCGGTGTAGCCGTGGCCGCTCGCGCCACCGGCCGAGAAGGCGAAGGCCCCGGCGGTGGTCAGGCCGAGCACGGCCGCGTACCACTTGGCTTTTCTGGTCGTCCGTATTCGCATGTGCCGCTCCTGGAGGACGGATACGTGGGGGAGTTTCCGGAGAGCCGAGCGCGCGATGTTCAGGTCTAGACCAAGTTCCAGATTATTGCTGACTGTTGAACATGTCCATACCAATCGCGGCACCGGCTTCGGCGCACCCGGTCACCGGCCCCCCGCCTCCGGGGCGGCTCATCCCTCGCCCTCGGGGGCGGCCCCCTCCTCGCGCTCCGGGGCGGCTCACCCCTCGTCCCGTACCGCCTCTCCCCCGCGTCCCGCGTAGAACGCCACCGTCAGGTCCCGCACCAGCGCCCTGCGTTCGCTGTCGTCGAGGGCGACCAGGCCGCGCGTGGTCAGCCGGGTCACCGTGTCCTCGACCGAGTCGACGACCGAGGCGAGCACGGTGTCGCGGTGCTGGGCGTCCAGCGCGGCGGCCCTGCGGCGCCGCATGACGGTGGCGACCTCCGGCGCGTAGTCGAGGGAGATCGGCTGCGCCGAGAGCACCTCGAGTCCGGCCGTCGCCGCGTCCGCCGCCACCTGCCGGGTGAGCGCGTCGCCGACCGCCTCCGCGTCCCGCAGCGAGGCGGCCCGTCCGCCCGCCGCGGAACCGAGACCGGTGCGGGCGGCGAAGCCCGGGCGGCCGGCGCGGGCCCGTCCGTCCACGCCCTGCGGCACGTCGGCGGGCAGCCGGGAGAACACCCGGGAGAGCGCCGCCTCCACACACGCGCGCAGATACCCCTCGTGATCCTCGACCCCGAGCACGGCCCGCGCGGTGTCCTTCACCCGCCAGGCGACGAGCACGACCACCCGCAGCGCGATCCCGTTCGCGTCGCACACCGCCAGCGGCTCGCTGCGCCAGTGCCGCGGCCGCACGTCCACCCGGCGGCGCAGCAGCAGCGGGTTGACCCACATCAGCCCGGTGCGCCGCACGGTGCCCCGGTAGCGGCCGAAGAGGTCGAGGACCCACGCCCGCCCGGTCCGGCCCCGGGCGAGCCCGCCGAAGCCGGCCAGCCCGAGCACCGCCGCTCCGGCGTACGCGGCCCACTGGGCGGGGCCGAGCGCGGCACCGACGGCCGGTCCCGGCAGCGCGAGCGCCTGCGTCAGGGCGGCGGGCAGCACCCCCGCCCACCAGGACGCGAGCGCGCACCCGGCCACACCGCAGGCCCCGGCCGCCACCCCGGCCGCCCCGGGCAGCACCCGCGCGGGCCGCTCCACCAGCTCCACGCCGGGCCCGGCCGCCGTGCCCTGCCGCACGGGGGCTGGCCCGGCCACCCTCGGCTGCTCCCCCGTACCCCGCCGGCGCCCCACGACGGCGGGTGCCGCCGGCACCCGGACGGGTCCGGCCTCGTCCCGGAAGAGCAGGTGGACGGGGATCTCGGTGGTCGCCTCGGTGTGGATCACCCGGGCCGGGGCGGGCCGGGTGCCGCCGTCCGGTGCGCCGTCCGCCCGCCGGGGCCGCGAGGACGCCCCGTCCGATCCTTCGAACACCGGAGCGTCCATACGGTTCCCCTCACACTCCAGCCGGAAATGCCCGTGTTTCTGCATATTCGCCAGCTTCTCAACTGACACCGGCCGGCGCATGCTGACGGTCCGAATGATGTACGGGAATGCCCGGGATCCTCCGGAAGGGCGCGCGGCGGTGCGGGGGTGGCGCGCGCGGCGGGAGCACCCCGATCGGTCGGGTAGAGTTCTCTGGTCAGCAGGCGCCGCTAGCTCAGTTGGTTAGAGCAGCTGACTCTTAATCAGCGGGTCCGGGGTTCGAGTCCCTGGCGGCGCACCTGGTGAAAAGGCCTCCTCTTGACAGAGGGGGCCTTTTTGGCATGTCCGGAACCCGGGGCACCGAAGGGCGCGCGACGCGCGGGTACGGCCGGGCCGACCGCCTGTTTCACGCCACCCCCGCCACTCCACCGGAACGTTCCTTTTACGTTCTCCTTGGCGAACCGCGCACTCCGGGGATTCGGTCCGGACACGGCCGGGACCGGGCACGGGCGACGCATGGGCGCGGTGGGCCATACGGGAGCACTTCGACAACTTCCGTACACGGAGTGACTCAACAGCACCAATCTCCATCAACTCTCGCTCCGCTGGGGCGCTTTGACCGGTAAATGCCTCCTTTCGAGTCTTGCGATCACGACGGAAAGGGTAGAACCCTGATCGTCGAAGGGCCGCTGTTGCATGCTTTTTGCGGCAGACGGAGCTCGGGATATCAGCCGGCCGCCGTATGCGTGACGGGAATGGAAATCCGTTCACGAAAGAGATGCCGAGGGGGGCATCATGCGACTGGGAGGGCGGTATTCCATGTCCATATGGCGTGGGTGGCGTGGGGGCCCTGCCTGCCATTGACCGTCCGCGAAGGCCGAGGGCTCCCCAGCGGGCGACTGGACCGACGACCACGCAGTTCTCTGCGTGCGGGGGGATGACTCATGACGTCGACGCCGACGGGCGCCCGACAGGAATTCGACCCTTCACAGACCACCCGGATCAGGCCGCCGTCACACCGGACCGGCGGACTTCCGCGGCTCGCGGGGCCGCTGCCCCGATACGACTACGAGCACTACAGCCGGCTCGCGGGCCCGCTCACCGAGCCGGACCCCGGGAAGCCGTACACCGTGCGGTACCGCTCGCTGCTCTCGCAGGAGCCGCACCGCGTACGGGCCGCGCTCATGCTGGGCGCGACGCCCCTGCTGTCCCTGATCCTGCTGGCCTGGCTCCTGCAGCCCGGGCACTGGACCGAACGGGACCACCCCGCCTACGGCTTCCTGCCCGCGCTCGACGTCGTGATGCTGATCTCGATCGGTCTGATCAAGTTCTTCCGCTGCATGAACGTGCTGTCGAACGCGCACGCCACGCTGGTCGCCCGCGATCCGGTCCCGGTGGTGCCCGAGACCGGCACGCGAGTCGCCTTCCTCACCTCCTTCGTGCCCGGCAAGGAGCCGCTGGAGATGGTGACGAAGACCCTGGAGGCGGCCGTCAGGATCCGCCACCGGGGCCCGGTGCACGTCTGGCTGCTCGACGAGGGCGACGACGCCGACGTGAAGGCGGTCTGCGAGCGCCTGGGCGTGCGTCACTTCTCCCGCAAGGGCGTCGCCGAGTGGAACCGGCCCAAGGGCCCGCACCGCGCCAGGACCAAGCACGGCAACTACAACGCCTGGCTGGCCGCCCACGGTGACGCGTACGACTTCTTCGCCTCGGTCGACACCGACCATGTGCCGCTGCCCAACTACCTGGAGCGGATGCTCGGTTACTTCCGCGACCCCGACGTCGGTTTCGTCATCGGCCCGCAGGTCTACGGCAACTACGACAATCCCATCACCAAGGCGGCCGAGTCGCAGCAGTTCCTCTTCCACGCCCTGGTCCAGCGGGCCGGGAACGCCTACGGCGCACCGATGTTCGTGGGTACGTCCAACGCCGTACGCATCAGCGCGCTGAAGCAGATCGGCGGGCTGTACGACTCGATCACCGAGGACATGGCGACGGGCTTCGAGATCCACCGTCACCGCAATCCGGCGACCGGCCGCACGTGGCGCTCGGTCTACACGCCCGACGTGCTCGCCGTCGGCGAGGGCCCCAACGCCTGGACGGACTTCTTCACCCAGCAGCTGCGCTGGTCGCGGGGGACGTACGAGACGATCCTCAAGCAGTACTGGAAGGGCTGGTACTCGCTGCCGCCGGGCAAGCTCCTCAACTACACGATGATGATCATCTTCTACCCCATGTCGGCCCTGAACTGGATCCTGGCGGCGCTGAGTTGCACGCTGTTCCTGGGTCTGGGCGCCTCGGGTGTGAACATCGACCCGACGGTCTGGCTGATGCTGTACGGCAACGCCTCGGCGCTGCAGATCGGCCTGTACGTCTGGAACCGCCGGCACAACGTCTCGCCGCACGAGCCCGAGGGTTCGGGCGGGGTCGCCGGCATGGTGATGTCCGCGCTGTCGGCGCCGGTCTACGCACGCTCGCTGATGGACGCCGTGCTGCGCCGCAAGAGCACGTTCGTGGTGACCCCCAAGGGCGATTCGGCGAGCCCGGACACGCTGTTCGGAACGTTCCGGATCCACCTCTTCTTCATCGTGGTCTTCGCCGGGTCGATCGCCGCCTCCTTCGCCCTCGGCCACCACCATCCCGCGATGATCACCTGGGCGACGTTCGCCCTGCTGGTCACCGCGTCGCCGATCCTCGCGTGGCGCTGGTCGCTGCGCCAGGAGAATAAGAGGCGCGCGCCCGCGCGGCAGCCCAGCGCACCCGGCGCACCCAGCACACGCGAGGCACCCGCCGGCCCGGACCCGTCACGCCCGGCGCCCGCCGACGCCCCGGTCCCCGCGCGGGCCGGGGCCGGCGAGGTCGGCGAGGTCGGCGAGGTCGGCGGCGGGGGAGACGAACAGACCATGCGGATCGCTCTCGGGGGACGTAAGAAATGAAAGACCGTGCCGGACGTCGTCGTGCCCGTCGCCTCGCAATAGGCGCGGCGGCGGTTCTCGCACTGGCCGGGATGAACGGACCGTGGCTCTACCGCTTCGGGACGGAGAAATACCACCAGTACAAGATCGACAAGCCCGAGTACAAGGCCGCGAACGGAAAATGGGAGATAGTCCGGTTCCCGGAGAAATACCGGCTGAACACCATTCACGCCGCTCTGCTGCACACCGGCAGGATTCTCATGATCGCCGGTTCGGGAAACAACCAGGACAATTTCGACGCGAAGAAGTTCGACACCCGGATCTGGGACCCGGTGAAGGGGACCATCAAGAAGATCCCCACGCCGAACGACCTGTTCTGCACCGGCCACACCCAGCTGGCCAACGGCAATCTGCTGATCGCCGGCGGCACCAAGCGGTACGAGAAGCTGAAGGGCGACATCACCAAGGCCGGTGGCCTGATGGTGGTGCACAACGAGAACCCGGACACGCCGATCACACTGCCCGCCGGCACGAAGTTCACCGGTAGGAAGAACCACAAGACGTTCGTCTCCAAGGACCCGGTGCTCGTCCCGCGAGCCAAGAAGGTCTTCGACAAGCGGACCGGCGCCTTCGTCCGCAACGACCCGGGGCTCGGCCGCATCTACGTCGAGGCGCAGAGGAGCGGCGCCAGGTACGAGACGGGCACCCAGGACAACTACCGGGTGCGGGGCCTGTCCGGCTCGGACGCCCGCAACACGTACGGCATCGCGCAGAAACTCGCCCTGGACAAGAAGGACTTCCAGGGAATCCGTGACGCCTACGAGTTCGATCCGGTCGCCGAGAAGTACATCAAGGTCGACCCGATGAACGAGGCCCGCTGGTACCCGACGCTGACCACGCTCGGCGACGGCAAGGTCCTCAGCCTGTCCGGCCTGGACGAGATCGGCCAGCTGGTCCCGGGCAAGAACGAGGTCTTCGACCCGAAGACCCGGAAGTGGACGTACACCAAGGGCGTCCGGCAGTTCCCGACCTATCCGGCGATCTCCCTGATGCGGAACGGCAAGCTCTTCTACTCCGGTTCGAACGCGGGCTACGGCCCCGACGACGTCGGCCGCGAGCCCGGCGTCTGGGACATGGAGACGAACAAGTTCACCAGGGTCCCCGGCATGAGCGACCCGGACATGCTGGAGACCTCCGGGACGGTGCTGCTGCCGCCCGCGCAGGACGAGAAGTACATGGTCGTCGGCGGGGGCGGGGTCGGCGAGTCCACCAAGTCCAGCAGGAAGACCCGGATCGTCGACCTGAAGGCGGACGACCCGCACTTCGTGGACGGCCCCGCGCTGGAGAAGGGCACCCGCTACCCGCAGTCCTCGATCCTGCCCGACGACACGGTGCTGGTCTCGGGCGGCTCCGAGGACTACCGGGGACGCGGCGACTCCAACATCCTCCAGGCGCGGATCTACGACGCGGGGAGCAACCGGTTCGAGCGCGTCGCCGACCCGCTGGTGGGCCGCAACTACCACTCGGGCTCGATCCTGCTGCCGGACGGCCGGGTGATGTTCTTCGGCTCCGACTCGCTCTACGCGGACGAGGCCGACACCGAGCCCGGTACGTTCGAGCAGCGCGTGGAGATCTACACGCCGCCGTACCTCTTCCACGGCGAGCGCCCCTCGCTCACCGGGGGCCCGAGGACGATCGCGCGCGGCGGCTCGGCGACGTACAGGACGGCCCGCCCCTCGTCGATCAGGTCGGCCCGCCTCATCCGGCCGAGCGCGTCGACGCACGTCACCGACGTCGACCAGCGGTCCATCGCCCTGGACCTGAGGAAGAAGGACGGCGGCATCGAGATCACGGTCCCGTCCAACCGCAACCTGGTCGAGTCGGGCTGGTACATGCTGTTCGTGACGGACGGCCAGGGGACACCGAGCACGGCGCGGTGGGTCAGGGTGCCCTGATCCCGGCGGCGCACTGACGTGACCGGGGGCGCCCTTGGAGGCGGCGGGCGCCCTCGGGCGCGTGGACGGTCCTGACCTACTCGCTCGCCCTGGCCAGTCCGAGTGCGTACGCGGCCCACCACTGGCCGGCCTTCGGGCCGCCCTTGCAGGTTCCGTCGGACTCCCCCGGGCGCTTGACCCACAGATACGCGTCGACGAGCGGGTCGCCGGTCTTGGTGGTCGGCGTCTCGCCGAGCGCGCGTCCCGGCGGATTGCACCAGTTCTCGTCGGCCTCGCCCCCGGTGTACGGGCCGTTGCCGTTGCGGCTGGTGTCGACGACGAAGGGCTTGCCGCCGACCTTCGCGGACAGCTGCTTGCCGTACGCGACGGAGTCCTCGGTCGTATAGAAGTTGGAGACGTTGACCGCGAAGCCGTCGGCCTGCTCGGCGCCCGCCCGCTTCAGCGGCTCGTAGATCTGGTCCGGGTGACCCCAGCCCGCGTTGCCCGCGTCCAGGTAGACCTTGGTGTTCTTCAGGGCCGCGAGTGTGCCGACGGCACCCTTGAGGAGGTCGTAGCGCTCCTCGTGGAACTCCGCGGGTGTGCACCGGTCGACCAGGTGCAGCACGGCGTCCGGCTCCAGGATCACCGTCGCGGGCCGGTCCCCGATGCCCCGGGCGACCCCGTCGATCCAGCCGCGGTAGGCGTCGCCGTCGGCCGCGCCCCCCTGCGAGAACTGGCCGCAGTCCCGGTGGGGGATGTTGTAGAGGACGAGAACGGCGTCCCGGCCGGCCTTCTCGGCGGCCTCGGTGAAACCGCGCGCCTCCCGCTCCGGGTTCTCCGGGCCGATCCACTGGCCGGCGGGCTGCCGGGCGATCTTGCGGATCTGCTCGGCCTGGTCCTCCTTGCCCGCCTTCTCGTACGCGGCGAGCTGCTCGGCCGCCTTCCCGTCCGGGTCGACCCAGAACGGGTCCGTGCCCTTGGGCTGCTGGGTCACCTCGGCACCGGCGCCGTCCTTGCCCTCGTCGCCCCCGGAGGAGAAGCACCCCGCGAGCAGCAGTGCCGCCCCCGCCACCGCCACGGACGCCCTCGACCCGGCCCGCCTGCTGCCGCACATCCGACTCCCCCTCGGTACACCGTCCGAAGGATCAATCCTGGCATACGTGACGGGTCGGCCACGGCGGCGTACGACCCTTGTCGGAGAGCTGTTACGGCGCCCGCGTACTCAAGCGGGGCCACAGGAAGGGGACTTGGCGTCAGCAGGGGAGAACCCGGGGTGAGCGCGGGGCCCCTTGCCCCGGCGCGGTCTCCGGGCGCCTCAGTCGTCGCCGCGGCCGCGGCGCACGCTGCGGACGGCCACGGCGATCGCAGCGACGGCCGCGAGCACGAGGCCCACCACGGTCTGCCAGGTGCCGGGCCCGTCCTCATGGGTCTCCACCGACGCGTGGTCCGCCGCTGTGCCGCTTCCGCGGGCGCCCGCCGGGGCCACGGAGGCCGACTCGGCGCGGGCGGGGGCCGTGCCGTACATGCCGGGGGCGAGGACGTGGCGCGGGCCGGGGGACGCCGACGCCGTGGACACGCCGGGGGCACCCGCGTACGCGGTGGGCAGGAGCGCCGGCGTGACCGCGGTGGCGATCACGACTCCCGCTCCCAGGGTGCACAGAGTGATACGCGCTGAACCCATCGTGAACCTCCAGTACTACCTGGAGGCTCCCCCGGGAGGACGGCCGTCGCATCTCCGGCACGCCCGGCACTGCTCCATCCGGGCGGTACCGGGTTTCGGCCCCGGCGTTCCCCGGCGTTCCCCGCGTGCGCGGCCCGGTCGTGCGGGTCGGCCGCGCCGGGCGGTCGTGCGGGTCGGTCGTGCGGGTCGGTCGTGCGGGTCGGCCGTACGGGGTCGGGTCAGACGCGGTCGACGAGGTCCGCGATCGAGTCGACGACCTCCGACGGGCGGAACGGGTACCGCTCGATCTCCGCGGGCGTGGTCAGCCCGGTCAGCACCAGGAACGTCTGCATCCCCGCCTCCAGCCCGGCGAGGACGTCCGTGTCCATCCGGTCGCCGATCATCGCGCTGGACTCCGAGTGCGCGCCGATCGCGTTGAGGCCGGTCCGCATCATCAGGGGGTTCGGCTTGCCCGCGAAGTACGGCTTCTTCCCGGTCGCCTTGGTGATGAGCGCGGCCACCGCGCCCGTCGCGGGCAGCGGACCCTCGGCGGAGGGGCCGGTCTCGTCGGGGTTGGTGCAGATGAAACGGGCCCCGTCGTTGATCAGCCGGACCGCCTTGGTCATGGCCTCGAAGGAGTACGTACGGGTCTCGCCGAGGACCACGTAGTCCGGCTCGTGGTCGGTCAGGACGTACCCGATGTCGTGCAGGGCCGTGGTGAGACCGGCCTCGCCGATCACGTACGCCGTGCCGCCGGGACGCTGGTCCTCCAGGAACTTGGCGGTCGCCAGCGCGGACGTCCAGATGTTGCCGACCGGCACGTCCAGGTCCATGCGGCGCAGCCGGGCGTGCAGGTCGCGCGCGGTGTAGATCGAGTTGTTCGTCAGCACCAGGAACGGCTTGCCCGAGTCCCGCAGCCTCTTGACGAAGGCGTTGGCGCCGGGGATCGGGACGCCCTCGTGGATGAGTACACCGTCCATGTCGGTGAGCCACGACTCGATGGGCCTGCGCTCTGCCATGTGGGTCTCCTGCCCTGCGCGGTGCTGCGTGAGCCCCAGCCTAGCGATCAACCGTTCGGACGCGGTCCTCCGTTCCAGGATGCGATCCGGTGCGGACCGGCCCGCCGTGCCGGCGCCGCCGCCTCCGCCTCAGCCGCGGCGGCGCCGCCCGTGGGCCACCCGCCGGGCCACCAGGAGCAGCAGGCCGCCGGTCGTGAGGGACAGGCTCGCGGCGATCCCGGCGACCAGGGCCAGCCGGTGGTGCGAGGGGCGCTGTCCGGTCCCGGCCAGCTCGTCGGCGAGCAGCGGCTGTCGCGGGCGGTCGGCGTCGCCGTGCCCGGACGCGCCGGGAGGGTCGCCCGGAGCGGTGCCGGTGTCCTGACCGGCGTCCTGGTCGGCGTGGTGGCCGGTGCCGTGGTCGGTCCCGGTGCCGCTGTCAGTGTCGCCTCCGGCCTCGTACGAGCCGTCGTCGGGGTCGGCGGCGCCCTCGTCCTCGTCCTCGGAGCCAGCGTCGACACGGAACCGGTAGTCGTTCGACTGGCCCACCCAGTCGCCGTCGTCCTCGTGCCGCTGCACCACGGCCGCGTTGGCCATGACGTCGTTGGGTGCGTGGGCGCCGGGGGCCAGGGCGAGGCGGACCTTCACGGTGAGCGTCCGGCCGGGCGCCACGGTGAAGCCCCGGAACCCGTCGTCGAACGCCCCTACGATCTCGTCCTCGTCGGTGCGCTGGAAGGTGACCGGGTGCGCGCGCCGGTCCTCGTAGAACTCCAGCTCCGCCTGCTCGGGGCGGAGCGCCCGCTGTTCGTCGACGAACACGACGACCGGGTGGATGCCGGTGCAGACGCCGGCGGTGGTGTTGGTGAGGTCGATGTACCAGGTCCGGGCCTCGCCGCCGGCCTCGTAGACGTCGGGGCCGCCGTGGATACGGGTCCGGACGGGGAAGTCCCCGGCGTGGGAGGCGGCGCAGGCGGGGGCGGCGGGTGCCCGTACGGCGGCCGACGCGTGGGCTGCGGGCGCCGCCGTGGACACGAGGCCCGGCGCGGACGGTACGGCTGCCAGCGCGGACACGGCGAGCGGGGCCGCCGAACGCAGCAGCGCCAGGTGGAGCAGGGGCAGCGACGGGGAGGGGGACGGTCGCCGGGGCGGACGTGGCCGTCGCGTGCGCCGGCGCGAGGACGGAGGTGAGGGCGGTCGCAGTGCCGGTCGCATCAGGGGCCTTACCGATCGAGGGCGGACGGGATCGGAAGCGTCAGGCTGGGTGTACCTCCGACGCGCGGTGCGTCTTGTGCACGCGCGATGTACCTCCCACGCCCGGCCCGCCCCGCGGTCACCACGCCCCGGAAGTCCCCCGCCCGGCCCCCGAAGTCCCCTCGTACGGCCCACCCCTGCCGACCGGCACGGCGCGCGCTCGGACCACTTCGGAGGCCGAGCCCGACGGAGCGCGGCTAGGCGGGAACGACCTGCGGGACGGTGTCGGCCTCCGCCGACCACTGCTGGTTGCGGACCAGGTCCTGGTACTGCGGGCAGCGGGCGAGCAGTTCCGGGTGCGTCCCGGCGTCCAGGGCGCGGCCGGAATCCATGACGAGTACGTGGTCGGCGTGCTGGACGGTGGAGAGCCGGTGGGCGACGACGACCACGGCCCGGTCCTGGGCCAGCCGGGTGACCAGATCGCGCAGCCGCTGCTCGTTGATGCTGTCCAGTTGGGACGTCGGTTCGTCCAGGAGGACCACGTCGGCGTCGGTGAGCAGGGCGCGGGCCAGGGCGAGACGCTGGCGCTGGCCGCCGGAGAGGTCGGTGGCGCGTCCGAGGGTGGTGTCGAGGCCGTCCGGGAGTCGCAGGACCTCGTCGCGCAGGGCCACGGCGTCAAGGGCGTCCAGGAGAGCGTCGTCGCCTGGAAGGGTGTCACCGCCCAGCAGCAGGTTTTCGCGGACGGTGCCTTCCAGCAGGGTGAAGGCCTGGTCGACGTACGTCACGCGGCGGCGCAGGGCGTCCAGCGGCCAGTCGTCCACGTCGTGGCCCAGGACGCGGATCGAGCCCTGGTCGGGGTGCATGAAGCGCTCGACCAGGGTCAGGACGGTCGACTTGCCGGCCCCGGAGTGCCCGACGAGGGCGGTGAGACCGCGGCGGGGGGCGGCGAAGGTGAGGTCCCTCAGGACAGGTTCGTCGCCGTACGCGAAGGCCACGCCGGTGAACTCGACTCCGGGGGCGTCCTGAACGGGGGCCGGCTCGGTGGTCGCCGTGCCGGCGGCCTCCTGCGGCAGGAAGAGCAGGTCGTCGAAGCGTGCGCGTGCGGCGAGACCGGCCTGGAGCTGGCTGATGCTGGAGGCGACGACGGCGACCGGGGCGACGAGCTGGAGCAGGAAGAGCAGGAAGGCGATGAAGTCCGGCATGGTCAGGTCGCCGGAGGCCATGCGGGCGCCGCCGCCGAGAATGATGCTGACCAGGGCGATCTGCTGCCCCAGGCCCATCACCGGGCCGATGAGGGACTGCAGGCGGGCGCTGTGGAGCGTGGAGTCGGTCAGGTCGGACGCGTCCCGCTCCAGGCCGAGGGCGGTGTGGGTTTCCGCGCGGCAGGCCTTGATCGTGGGCAGGGACGCGAGCGTGGCGGTGAAACGCTGGGCGAGCTCGCCCAGGGCCGTCTGCTGGGCGTTGATGCTGCGCCGCACCCGGACGATGACCAGGCCGATGACGGTGCCGGCCAGCGCGAAGGACCCGATGGTGATCAGCACGAGCACCCAGTCCAGGATGCCCATGACGACGAGGGTGGCCATCACGGTGATGGCGGACAGCGGGAGTTGGACCGCCCCGACATCGATGACGGAGCGGAGCATCATGGCGTCGGAGGTGACGCGTGCGACGAGGTTGCCGGGTCCCTGCGTCCGCACTTCGTGCAGCGGAAGGCGCATGGCGTGCTCCATGACGCGGGAGCGCAGGCGCAGGATCATTTTCTCGCCGATCCGGGCGAGCAGGTATCCCGAGACGGTGGCGGCCAGAGCACCGGCGAGGGCGACGGCGATCATCAGCAGGACCGGCCGGAGTAGTTCGTCGGTACCGGCAAGGGCTTTGACGAGGTCTCTGACGATGAGCGGCACAACGAGCGTCGCGGCAGCGGATATCAGCGCCAGCAGGGCTGCGACGGCCAACGGCAGGCGGGATCCGCTCATGAGGTCAGCGCCCAGTCTCAGGCGGGGGGCGGTTGTGTCGCGGGCGGCTGACATGCGCTTGTTCCACCTCATATGAGAAGAGATCGTGTTCAGCGGCGTGGTGTCCTGGAGTTCGCCGTTCGGGACTTATGACGGAAGTCAGCGATGGGCGCTCACTGTCGCAGCGAAGGCGTGAAAAGTAACCGCCTTTCACGCCGGTACTTTCGGCAGCCGGAGACCGCTTTATGGCAGGCGGATTCCTCCGCGATGCCGCCGGAGAAACCGTTTCCGTCCTCCGCGCTCCAGCCTGGGCCAGTCCACCACACGCGCGCCCGGCAAAGTAACTCCTATCCTTGGCCCGCCGGGGCCGACTGCCGTGTTCCGTAAGCCTTCACATGATCTGGCGCAGGTAGCGGCATCCCAAAGTTTGCGCCCAGGAAGGCCATTGTCCGCGCGGCGGAGGGGGCGCTTCCGAGAACCTGTAGCGTGGACGGGAGTTGGTCCGTCCGGCACTTCTCCGGGCGGCGATCTCGGACGGCCGGGGAGAGAAGGAACAAGAATGTTCAACAAGAAGGAAGTGCACCTCGTCGCGCTGAGCGATCTCGGCGAAGCGCGTGATGCGGTGCGCCAGGCCCTGTCCGACGCTCCCGCCGACGAGGCCGCCGGACTGCGGCGGGCCGCGCGGATCCTGGACGAACTGGCGGAGCGGGGCGGTGAGCCGCGGGTGCGGTGGGCCCGGGGAATCCTGGAGCGCGACGGCGTGGACCCCGTCACCCACGAGGTGGCGGCGATACGGGCCCTGCGCCAGGAACTGCCGGGGCTGGGCCTTGTAGCCGCCACCGAGCTGGCACGGGAGGCGAAGCTCGCCCAGCAGGCATGACGCCCGTGGCCGGGGGTGACGCGTCCTCAGGCCGACGTCATCGCAGCGCACTTGGGTGCACGTGAGCCCCGCCGGGACCCGTTTCCGGCGGGGCTCACGTGCACCCGGAGACGACGAGGCAGAAAGTACTTGCCAAGTTGGAAAGTAGATGCCAGTCTGGCATGAGTAAGCGCACCCGTCGTACGGAAGCCGGAGAACCCATGACCACTTCAGGAGCGATGCGGCCCAGTGCCGATTCCGCCGCCGCGGCACTGCGCACCGCGCGGGCCGCCGAGAGCGCGGCACGGCAGTCGGCACACGCGGTCCCCGCCTGGTTTCCCGCCACCCACGGCCTGCTGCTCGCCGCGGCAATGAGCGGCTTCGGCCTGGTGCGGGAATGGCCCGGCCGGGAGGGCTGGATCCTCGCGGCCGCGCTGCTCTGCGCGGGCGCCTTCCTCGCCGTGACCTGGAGGGTTCAGCACGCGTCGGGAGCCGCACCGTGGTTCGCCGGGCGCGAGCGCGGCACCGCGTGGGGTGCGTGCGTCCTGCCCCTGCTTCCCTTCGCCGCGGGCCTGGTGGCGGCCCTCCTGTGGGGTACGGCCGGAGCGTTCGTGGGATTCGGCGTGGTGGCCGGCGCGGTGTCCTGGCTGCGGGCCGGCCGCGCTCGTGCCGGTGCCCGGGAGGCGTCGTGACCGACGCGGGCCCGCCCGGCCTGGACAAGGAGATCCACCACCCCACCCGGCTGACGGTGGCCGCGTTCCTCTCGAGCTGCGCGGAGGCCGAGTTCAGCACGGTGCGGGACTACTGCGGGGTCACCGACTCCGTACTGAGCAAGACGGTCGCCGCGCTGGAGAAGGCCGGCTATGTGAGCGTCCGCAAGGGCTACTTCGGCAAGCGTCCCCGCACCTGGCTGGCGCTCACCCTGCCCGGCCGCAAGGCCCTCGCCGGGCATTTGGCCGCTCTGGAGGCGCTGGCCGGGGCCGCCCGCCGGGCCGGAGCGGAGATGCCGGCGGCGGAGATGCCGGGGGCCGAGGTGCCCGGCTCCGGTGGCGGCGGCGGGGAGCGGACATAGAAGTGCCGCTGGGCGCCTGAAGGCACAGGCGCCCAGCGGTGAGCACTGCCTGCGGGCAGGCAGGCGGTTCAGCAGCCCCAGTGCGCCGTGGCGGAGACGCCGGCACCGGAGATGGCGCTGACAGCCGCGCCGCAGCCGCCGCTGGAACCACCGATGAAGCTGAGGATGCTCGGGGTGGTGGCGGGGGCCTCGGCCGAGGCGCTGGCGCCGAACTCCTCAGCGTTGGTGTAGGCGGTGTAGCCGGCGAGGAGCTGGTCTGCAGTGTTCATGAGATTCCTTCACTGAATTCAACGAGACGGGCCGGATCTTCCCTGCCCGAAATCCATTCGATCACATTCACGTCGGCGCGACCACGGAAATCTTACGCATCATTGGTATCGCCGACCCCGTGACCTGTGCTTTCCGCGGAAGAACCCAACCTCGTTGCGCACGGATTGCCGCGGCAAAGTTGGGGGCCGCGATTTCACGGCCGTCGTCGCCCGGTTCCGCACCAACACGGAAGCGGGTGCCCGCCTGTTGTCAGACGGACACCCGCTCGGTGGATCAGTGACGCTGGGTCAGCAGCCCCAGGCCTTGGTGCTGGCGATGCTGCCGGCGGAGGCACCGAGCGAGAAGTAGACGCACTCGGGGGAGGAAACGGTGACGGTGGGCGTCGTCGCCGGGGCCTCGGCCTCCGCGCTGGCGCCGAACTCCTGGGCGCTGGTGTACGCGGTGTAGCCGGTCAGGAGCTGGTCTGCGGTGTTCATGACGTTCCTTCGCTGAGTGGAATGAGGAGCGAGGCATTTCCCGCTCTGAGTCCATTCGACCGCACATTCCGTCGCCCGCGCTACGAGAAAATTATCGGAGACTTTGCCGGAACCCGCGCCACCTGGGGAATGCCGGGCCGATCCACAGGAATTGGCTCACACTTCCGCGCCGTAAAATTTGGGACGGCCCGCCCGCAGGAAATTGTTCTGGCCCGGGAGCCCACCGTGACGTGTGGGTTCCCGGGCCAGGATGCGCGGACGGCGGTCGTCAGGGCTCCGGACGGCGCTGCCGGCAGGCCCCGAGTGCCTGCCATACGTTCAGTTCGAGGCAGACCTCGCCCAGAGCGCTCTTCAGTTCGGCCGCCTCGGCCTCGAGCAGGGTCTCGCGCGGCGGCGTCCGGTGGGCCGCGCTCCCCTGGAGTTCGCGCAGCCCGCCCTCGATGAACGCCTCACGCCAGTCGAGCAGGGAGCGTTCGGAGACGTGGGCGTGCCGACCGGCGGCCTCCCCGACGGTCTCGCGGCCGGACAGCACGCTGAGGACGATGCCGGCCTTGTCCTCGGAGGTCAGCTCCGGCGGGTCGGGGGGCGGAGTGTGGTTCATCGGCTCACCGACTCGTGGTCATACCAGGCCGATTCCCGGCATGAGGGGAGAGTCCAGGTTCCGGGCGGGCAGCAGCGGGTCCACGTTGGCGTTGAGGTACGCCTCGGCGATGAGGGCCTCACGGGAACCGCCGTCACCCCGCACGGCATGCCTCACCAGCGCCTCGGCCAGCATCTGGCAGCGGTGCTCCCCGAAGCTGAGTCCGCCCTTGCCCGAACGCGGGTCGTCCGGCTCCCAGGCCGCGCCCACTCCGTCGGCGATCCGGTGGACGAACGGCGAGGTGGCCTCGCCCAGTCCGGGCAGGCCGCGGACCGAGTCGGCGATGTCGGCGGCCGCGTGCCAGGCGTCGGAGCCGAGGTACACCACCAGCGCGTCACGGCGCGGGAAGTGCTTCAGCGAGGAGCTGACCTTGGCGCGGTAGCGCAGCCGCAGCTCCTCCAGCCGGGACAGCACCGTGTGCCAGGCCTCGGGTGCCGCCTCGGCGTCGGTCACATGGAAGTACAGGCGCAGCATCGGAGATCCGCCGACCCGTCCGCGGGAGCCGTCGGTCAGGAAGAACCCGGTGGACAGGGAGGGGCGCGGTGAGGGTATGCGCAGGGTGACCCGCGAGGCGGCGTCCGGCCCGTCGGTGATGCTGTCGCGCGGGACCCGTACGCGTACGCCGTCGAGTCGGACGATCACGGTGTCCGGAGCGGAGCCGTCGCCGAGCACGACGGCCGGGACGAGGCTGGTGCGGTGCGGCATCGCGGCGAACAGCCGCCGGTCGAACGCGTCGTCACGCAGGCTGCGTTGCCGGACGGTGTCGTCCTGGTCCGTCATGCCGGCGTGCAGGTCCTGGTAGAAGAGGTCGCCGAGCCGCTTGGCGAGGGCTCCGGGGGTCTGGGCGTCCAGTTCCCTGTCACCCGCGGTGGCGGTGAGGCCGTCAGCGGCGACCTCGGTCGTGGCCAGTGCTGTCGAGATCGCGGGGGCGACGATGCCCAGGGCGGTGGTCATGAGGTGCCTTCCAGACCGAGTACGGCGGTGAAGTTCTGCGGGGCCAGCAGGACGGTGCGTCCGATGCCGGCGGCCGCGCGGTCGCCGGCCGACAGCCGGGTGCCGAACTTGGCGCCGGCGAGCATGCGGTCGATCATGTGCCAGCCGCTGAAGGCGGCGACACGGCTGGTGAAGCCGTCGTCCAGGGTGGGGCGCTCCTCGCGGTAGCCGGCCCAGAAGGCTTCGATGCGCGGGCGCAGACGGTCGATCTCCCGTGCGCCGTGGGCGAGGATGTCCTCGTGCGTCGCCTCGTGGCCGAAGGCGTGGCCGGGGTCCTCGTTGATCGCCTTGGGGATGCCCTGGATCACCCGGTAGAGCCACTCGCCGACGAATCCGCCGATGTCGCGGGCGGCGTCGCCGAAGCGCAGTTCCTCCCAGTCGGTGAGGTAGAGGTCGTCACCGGACAGGAGGTACTGGTCGAGGCGGATGTCGCCGTGTGCCGGCACCCGGGGCGCGGCGGCTTCGAGACGCCGCAACTCGTGCAGGGCGGGCGCCAGTTCGGCGTCGGACTGGAGCAGGGACCACGATTCGATCTCGGCGAAGGCCGAATGCACGAAGACGGGCAGCGCCAGGGCGTCGAAGTGGTCCATCGCCGGGGACGGGTGGGGGTCCTCGTCCAGGGTGCCGCGTTCGAGCGGCAGGGTGTGCAGGATGCCGAGGATGCGGCCGGCCCGGTGGCACAGGGCGTCGTCGAAGGCGTCGTCGGTCGAGAGCTCGAATCCCGACTGCGCGTCTTCCAGGCGTGTGAAGGCCACCAGTCGGTGTTCCTCGTCGTGGCCGAGGAGTTGAGGACCGCGCAGTTCGCTGCCGCTCAGGCGTGACGCGATCGTCTCGAACGCCAGGATGCGGTGGTAGCGCCGCAGAACGTCGTCCGGGTCGCCGCCGCCGACCCGCTTGACGAAAACCTTGGCACCGGTCGTGGTGGTGCCGGCCCAGTTGTCGTTGCGGCCGATGTGTGCGACGACGGTGTCCGAGTCGAAGGAACCCAGCCCGAGCCGGCCGAGGAACGCCTCCACTTCGGGAGCCTTGCCCAGGTGGACCGGATCGAAGCGGACGCGAGTCGGGTGAGACTTCGATTCTTGATCTGTAATCACGGTCACGGAGCGTAGGAAGCGTCCGCGGGCGCCGACAACAGATGGCTCACTATCGCGGGATTCTTAGGTGGGGGCGGACCGGGACTTCGGGGAGACGTGCCGTCGGCGGCCGGGCGGGCGGGGCTTTCCCCACCCAAGTAATCGGTTAACTGCGGCCTTCTTGGCGCCGTCCCGGTCCCCTAAGGTACCGGGCATGCCCCCTGCGAACCTGCACCGTTTCACGCTGCCCAACGGCCTGCGGGTCGTTCTGTACCCGATATCCGCCGTCCCGGCGGTGGGTGTCAGCGTGCATTACGACGTCGGTTTCCGGTCCGAGCCCCAGGGACGTTCCGGTTTCGCCCATCTCTTCGAGCATCTGATGTTCCAGGGCAGCGAAAGCGTGGCCAGGACCGAGCACTTCGCTCGTGTGCAGGCGGCCGGCGGTACCGCCAACGGGTCGACGCACCAGGACTACACGGATTTCTACCAGGTGGTTCCGTCCGGGGCGCTGGAACGCGTCCTCTTCCTGGAAGCCGACCGGATGCGCGCCCCGAAACTGACCGAGGACAACCTGCGGACCCAGGTGAACGTGGTCAAGGAGGAAATCCGCCTCAACGTCATGAACAAACCGTACGGCGGCTTTCCCTGGACCGTGCTGCCCGGGCTGCTCTTCAGCACCTATCCCAACGCACACAACGGCTACGGCGATTTCACCGACCTGGAACAGGCCACGGTCGAGGAATGCGCCGCGTTCTTCGACCGCTACTACGCGCCGGGCAACGCGGTGCTGACCGTCGCGGGCGACATCGACGTGGACCGGACGGCCGAACTGGTCGACCGGCACTTCCACGACGTCCCGGCACGGCGCCCGCCGGTCCCGCTCGACCTGAGCGAACCGGCTCCCGGGTGCGAGCTGCGCGGCGACCACGCCGACCCGCACGCGCCGATGCCGGCCACCGCGGTCGGCTACCGCATGCCGGACCCGAACAGCGACCTGGACGCCTACCTGGCGCACATGGTGCTGTGCGTGGTGCTCACCGGTGCGGGCGAGTCGTCGAGGCTCCGGGGGCGGATGATCCACGGCCCCTCTCCCCTGGTGACCGACGTGAGCACCGGCTGCGGTCTTTTCGGCGCGCTGGAGGCCAGGGATCCCGAGACGTTCCTGTGCGTGGCGACGCATCAGCCCCAGACCTCCACGGACCGCTTGCTCGAGGTGCTGGACCAGGAGCTCGCGGCGCTGGCCGTGCAGGGCCCGACCGAGGAGGAGCTGGCCCGGGCCACGGCTCTCAGCAGCGTGGGAACGCACCGCAAGTACGACATGCTGCTGGCCCGCACCCGTGCCCTGGGGGCCCAGGAGGTGCTCTTCGGCAAGGCCGAGCTCGTCGGTGAACTGCCCGGCCGGCTCGCCCGCGTGAGCGCACAGGACGTGGCACGGGCTGCCGCGTCCCTGCGGCCGGACGCGCGCGCCGTGCTGAGGCTGCGCCCCGCCGCGTCACCGTCCCTCTCCACGATCCCGTCAGGAAGCTGACCCGTGACCGCAACCTCGTTGGTCCCCTCCCCCGCCGGGGAACCCGCCCGTACCCATCGCAGCGCCGCGGAGATCGGCCGCACCGCGGCCGGAGCACGCCCGCTGCCGCCCCTGGAGGCCCGCCGCGGTCATCGCCTGCCCGCGACGGCCGACACGGTGCTGCCCAACGGGCTGCGGGTGATCGCGGCCCGCCAGCCGTCCACCCCGATGGTCGAACTGCGGATGTCGGTGCCCTTCGCCGGCACCACCTTCGCGCACGCGGCCACGGCTGAGGTCCTGGCCACTCTCCTGTTCCGGCGCGGGCACAACGAGGGAGCGGGCCGGGAAGCCCGTATGGCCAGACAGGGCGTCACGCTGTCCGCGCACCGTTCCTCGCGCTGGCTTCAGGTGTCGGGCTCCGCGCCCGGCCACGCGCTCGGCACCCTGGTGGGCGCGCTGGCCGACGCGGTCACCGACGTGAGCGCGGACGAGGCGGAGATCGGGCCGGTACGGGACCGGATGGCGCGCCAGATCGCGTTGATCCGCGCGCAGCCACAGGTGATCGCGCAGGAGGCCCTGGTGGCGCACTGCTACGGCGAACTGCCCGCGCTGCAGGAGGTGCCCTTCCCCGCGCCGGTCGCCGCGGTCACCGGCGCGGCGGTCCGGGCCCTGCACCACGAGCGGCTGCGCCCGGGGGGGACGGTGCTGGTGCTGGTCGGGGACCTCGATCCGGAGCGGGCGGTGGAGGCGGTGGCCGCGGCCACCCGCTCCTGGGACGCGGGCGGACCGTCGCCGGCGCCCGCGACGCTGCCGCCGCCGCACGCCGGGCGGGTGGCTCTGGTGCCACGGGCCGACGCGGTGCAGTCGCAGATCAAGCTCGTGCGGCCGGTGGTGGCGCGCACCGATGACCGCTTCCCGGCTCTGAGTCTGGCCACGCTGGTGTTCGGGGGGTACTTCTCCTCCCGGCTGGTGACCGGCATCCGGGAGGAGAAAGGGCTGGCCTACCGGGCGGAGGCGGGGTTCGAGGACCATCTGGACCGGCTCGTGCTCACCGTCGACGCCGACACGGCCACGCAGGTGACGGCGACCGCCTACCGGGAGATCCGGGCCGAGTTGGGACGCCTGGCGACGGTGCCACCGTCCGCGGCGGAGGTGGACGCGGCGCGCGAGTACACCGTCGGCATGACGATGCTCACCCTCGCGTCCCAGGCCGGTTTCGCCGGCAGCGTGGCCACGGCGGTGTGTCTGGGTCACGAGCCGGAGCGGGTGACGGCCTTCCCCGAGCTGCTGCGGGGCGTCACCCGTGACCAGGTCGCCCGGGCGGCCCGCGAGTTCTTCGATCCCGACGCGTTCAGCGGAGTCGTCGTCGGGGACGCGGACCGTCTGGCCTCGGGGCTGCGTGCGGTCGGCGGGGTCGAGATCGCGGACGGCGAGGTCACGGACGGCGCTGTGCGGGTGTGACCGGCCGTCAGCCGGCTCCGGCACACCGACGGTTTCCAGCCACGGGTTCACGACAGAAAC
Organism: Streptomyces sp. NPDC008313; assembly: GCF_042956125.1. NCBI lineage: Bacteria > Bacillati > Actinomycetota > Actinomycetes > Kitasatosporales > Streptomycetaceae > Streptomyces > Streptomyces sp. NPDC008313. The sequence continues at coordinate 1,074 of NZ_JBIBFR010000031.1, read as the reverse complement.
GGGGCCGGGAACATCCCATGCACTACGTTCCCATGTGTCCGCAATGCGCAACCTCAAATGCGGCCCAAGCTAGTTGCCCTGTGCAATGAGCCAGGGATATGATCTTCATATCGCAGGCATTCGCCGGGCTGTGCGGAATTCACGGTCCGGTCGCGACGCCTCACCGCTGCCGCGGAATGGCGGGATCACTGCGAGTTCACAAGAAAGACCTGACCCGTCTTTCCTAGGGGGAACCACATGGAACTGTCAAGAACCAGATCGGTATGCGCCCGCGCGGACATCGTTCGTCGCCGGGATGCGGAGTCCCACGCATCATCGTGAACTGCCCCAGCCCTGTTTGAGTCGGGTCTTCAGGCGACCGGCCTGGACCCTGACCCACAGGTGCCGCAGCTCACGCGGAGCCAGACCGACGGAACGGACTGACCGCCGCTCCGTCGGCACCCCGATCCACCGCGGGACGAGCGGCCTGTTGCCGTCCCGCGCGTAATACACATGGGAGACCAAAGGCGATGGCACGCCCTCCGGTAATGCCTGCTGCAGAAAAACTGAAGATCGTCCTCGAGGTGTTGTCCGGGTCCCGGACGATCGCAGAGGCCGCCCGACGCGCGAACGTTTCCGAGCAGTCCATCGGAAACTGGAAAAGACAGTTCCTCGACGGCGGGCGGGCCGGTCTCGAAGGGGGGTCGTCGCGCAATGCCCAGCGGGAGCGCGACCTCCTTTCGGAGATCACGGAACTGAAGACCGCACTCGGAGAGGCCTACGTCCAGCTGCGTGTGCGACGGAAATCGGGTGAGTACCGCTCGGTCCCTTTTCAGACCTCGAGGCCATCAGGGAGGACGCAAGGATCAACGTCTCGAGGTACTGCCAGATCCTGGGAATCCCTCGGCGCACCTACACGCGCTGGAAGATGAAACACGCCGCCGGCCGGCCGGCTCAGCCCGACACGGGTGAGGCCCGTCCGGCCCGCGGATGACCCGTGCCCCCGTTATCTTTTTCGCGGTCCTGCAACGGGGCCGCTGGCCTCCGGGCTCGGCATGACTGTGTCCCCCTGTCGAAGGAATGACCTGGGGGGTG